>JBLHOX010000001.1:0-31296 GCA_047623725.1 Dokdonia sp.
ATTACAGTTACAAATGGGCAGAAGTACTCGATGCAGATGCTTTTGAGTATTTTAAAGAACACGGAATTTTCAATAAAGAGATTGGTCAGAAATTTAAAGAACATGTATTGTCAAAAGGCGGCACTGAGAATCCTATGACCTTATACAAACGTTTTAGAGGGCAAGAACCTCAGCCAGATGCTTTACTGAGGAGAGCGGGGTTGATTTAGATCATATAAAAGCGTAGTAGAAATACTGCGCTTTTTTTATGGTGTCCTGTCTTGAAATACGTTGATATATTTTCAGTTATAATACATACTGTTTTATAAATGCTGCTTTGAAGTACTATGTATCATTGAAATTATTAAGAAACGCTAGAACTAAACCCCCAAAATATGCACGTTCATTTCCCCTATTGCTTTACCAAAATTTTATGAAGATATTTTGTCAAAACTACATCTAGGCAAAATGCATTTTTTGAGTTTGGATAAAATAGATAATAATGAAGCAACGTAATTTGATAAAGGGATTGAACTGAAAACAGATATTATTAATAAAATTGCATTTAATAATAATGACATTTCTATCAATCAACTACAGAATAGTTTATTAAAAATCAGGAATTTCATCGAAATTTCTAAATCAAATTTTTAGTTTTGCAGTAATGAATGTTTTAAGTGTTTTTCCAATATTAAGTACAGTTTTTGGACTCGTCCTAATTGTTTTTGTTCTATTTAATAAGTATGGTCTAGGAAAGAATAAAAAGATACGATATGTCCTATCTTCCTTGTTATTCATTTATGTAATCACCTCACTAGACTATTATCTCACAATCAATAATCAAATAAGTGCCACTTATTCTGGAATAACATACTTCTTTTATCATTTTACAGGATTGTTATTTTACTATTTCATTGCTCTTTATACCAAAACTGGAATTAATTTAAAAAAATGGCTACCTATAGTGGCTGTCTATACCCTTCTCAGAATTTCAGTATTTCTTCCATTTGATCACTTTCTAAATCTACAAGATTTTGTAGCGTCATTAGAAACATCAAACTATGGGGTATTAGTATTAGTTGAATATATTTTGGTTAGTTCAATTAATACAGTACTTATACTTTTTGCATATAAGAAGCTGAAAAGTGTTCCATTAGTCATTGAGTTAAATCAAAATCAAAAGAATCATTATAAATGGATTAAAATTATTATGATCGCAATAGCATTATTGCAAATTGTTGTCTTTACGATCACCATTCTAGGCAGTTTAGACATTGGTCATTTCAACTATTATCTTAAATTCGAAACACTTATCTATTCGGTATTCTTCTTCATTTTCACATTTTCTGTTATGCATTTTCCCGTATTTGCTTATACAGGAAATTTTGAAGATCTACCCAATACTACGATCCAGAAATATGCAAAATCTTCTTTATCTGACTCTTCGGAGCTTTTTGAGCAAATAAAAACTGTTGTAGATGAAGAAAAGCTTTATTTAGACTTCGATTTAAAATTGAATACTGTAGCTGAAAATTTAGATCATTCCATTCATCATATATCGCAGGCTATCAACCAGAATGCGAAAATGAGTTTCCCAGATTTTATCAACAACTTCAGAATTGAAGAAGCTAAAAAGAAACTCATAGCGCCTAAATCAGCAACAATCTTTGCAATTTACTTAGACGTAGGTTTTAATAGCAAAGCTGCTTTCTACACTGCTTTTAAAAAAAACACACAAATGACTCCCACCGAATTTAAAAAACTTCACAAGCCCACAGATTAGTGTAATTCATTGATTATATTGTTTTTAAAATTTTTAAAAGTGTCTTCCCTATACATGAAGACACTTTTTTTTGTCTGACATTATAGGGAGAACCAATAAAATAGTTTTGCTAAAATATATTTGTCGCATCAATTAATTTGAGAGTTAAAATGATTCTATTAAAAATAGAATCTGAAAATTTAAAAATACATTTCACACACTAAACATATGAGTTTTGCAAGACTAATTTCGTTATTCGAAGAATCCCCATTTATGGCTTATATCGGCTATTTCTTTATATTTAATTCAATGCTTATTGCATTTGAAGTGGTTTTAGATTTAGTTACTTCTAAGCAAAGACGATGGAAAGATTCATTAGCCAATTTTACTGTTTTTATAATGAATCAATTTTTAGAAAAAACTATCGTAGGAACCATAGGCATTGTGGCTCTTATGCCATTTCACTACCTAACACCTTTAGAAATACCTATAAATGCGTGGACTTGGATTCTAGCAATTATAGCCGCAGATTTCACTTATTACTGGATGCACCGTATAGAACACGAACATCGCATCCTTTGGGGGAATCATAGTGTTCACCACTCGTCAGAAGATTACAATTTGACAATTTCAATGCGATTAAGTATTATAGAACCAATGATAGAATGGGTCTTTTTAATTCCAATGATTCTAATAGGATTTAGTCCTTTTCAGGCTATTGTGGGCTTAGTATTTGTAGCCCAGTTCCAAACTTGGATCCATACAGAAAGGATTAGAAAATTAGGTTGGTTAGACTGGATTTTTAACACACCATCAGTTCATAGAGTTCATCACGGGTCAAATAAAAAATATTTAGACAAAAATTATGGTGGAATTACAATGATTTGGGATCACCTCTTTGGCACTTATCAAAAAGAAGAAGAACAAGTGATATATGGGTTAACAAAAAACATTCAAACAAACAACCCTCTAAAAATCAACTTTGTAGAATATAAAAATATTTGGGCGGATGTAAAAAAGTGTAGATCACTAAAAGATAAACTCCGCATCATCTTTGGAAATTTAATGTGGAAACCAAAATACTTTGAGGATGAAACCGAACAAAAATAACGTTGTTCAAAAATGTATAACAGTAATAGCGGTTTAATAGCAAAGCTACTTTCTACACTGTTTAAAAAAAAATACAAATAACTCCTTCCGAATTTAAAAATTTAGAAAATCCACAACTCATCACAACTAACTGATTATTTGCCTCTTAAATACACAAAAAGCATCTTTCCTATACATGAAGACACTTTTTTTGTCTGACATTATAGGGAGAACCAATAAAATGGTTCTCTCAAAATACATTTGCCACATCAATTAATATGCGAACTAAAATAATTTTAATGAAAATAATATCTAAAAAATTGAAAACAGGTATCAAGGCGCTTGCCATCACATGTCTGTTAATAATAACCGTAGCAAGCAAAACACATGCTCAACACCTTGAAGCAAATATGCTATTTAATGAGTGGCATCTTGACACTTATGCCGTTAGTGGTATAAAGTACCCACCTAACAAAAAAGAAAAAGAAGATTTTATTCTGTTTAAAGAAGACTTGAGTTTTATTTCAAAATCAGAAGGCAAACAAGAAGAAGGAACTTATATCCTAAATACAAACGGTTCTTATGTTTTAATGAGATATAAAAATGTTGGGAAATTAAAAGCCAATATCATTTCAGTAACAAAAAAACACTTGATACTAAAATTTGATATTAATGAAATGCGGGATGTCGAAGTACATTATAATAGTCCTATTTAATCAATGACCGATGAAAAAAATTATTAATATACTATTCGTTTTTTTTAGTTGTGCACTCTGTTTTTCGCAGGCCACTATAGATTTAAAAACGATTCCATTTGAGATTAAGGATCAGAATTTTTATATAGAAAAAGTCTTTAATGATGAGCAAGATGCACACCTCGGAGTTATAGAAGATCATTCTGGAAATAAAGTAACGTTACGTTTGCAGAATGGCACTGCCAGAACGATCAAGGAATTCATGGATACTACCCTACCTAAAACAAGTGGTAAAACTCCAATACATATAAGAATTAACAACTTAAAAATTGAACAGGCACAAACAAGTATTGATACGCGCACGGCAAGGGTATATATTGCTCTAAATTTCTATGCAGAAAGCGGTGAAGAACTTTATAAAGTTGAGCATTATGAAGATCAGGTTTTTCCTGAGTCAGATGTAACGAAAATACACGAAACCCACGAACAAAGAATCCGAGCAGCATTAGAATATTGCTTGTGGAGTTTCATCAATAGACCAAAACCTGATTTAACCAATAACACTCTAAAAAATGGAAACAGAAGTAAAACTTCTTTTGCTTCAGAAAAATCTGATTTTGAATCGTATGTCCCCTTAGGCAAGTGGTTCGATATATTGACATTCAAAAGAGTCATAGACACATATAATGAGGGCTGGGAAATAGCTTACACTGGGTTTTCAGATAGTGAAAAAGACCTTATTATTCCTTTTGAAATTGCCTATGGTCAATCTAGAGCTACATCAGATGTAGTAAAGAAGCGTGGCTATCGTTCGGTCAATTCATATGCCTTAGGTTTTGGACTCAGTGGCTATATCAAAATAACGCCTGGTTTTTATGTAGATCTTGGTCTAAATGTACCTATTGGAATAGAAGTGTTAAGCGATTTGGAAGACAAAAAATCAACTAATTTTTTGATTGGTATCAGTTCCCATCAGGGAGTTAAAATCATTCCTTGGAAAGATTATGGAATCGTTATAGGTGCTGGTCTCTTTCAACGTTTTCAAACGTCTAAAGTAATAAATAGAAATTTTGGATTTGAGTTGGAATTAGGGATTAATTTTTAATTGAATTTTATTTCGTGACGTATAAAACAACGATTTAATCGGTAAAATTAAAACACTCAAAAAAGAAAAAAAGGCATCAATGAAACAAAGAATAATAGGTATAGATGTAGCAAGAGCATTGGCAGTTATCGGAATGATAATCGTCAACTTCAAAGTTGTATTTGGAGCAGATGGGCTGAGTTGGGTAAAATCTTTTGCTAGTATTTTTGATGGTAAAGCTGCAGCAACATTCGTCGTTTTAGCCGGTGTTGGACTTGCTTTAATGACAAACTCTGCTATAAAAAACAATGATCAAGTCAAATTAAAAATTGCTAGGATTAGAATAGCCAAAAGAGCTTTATTCTTGTTTGTTCTTGGAATCTCATATATCGCGATTTGGCCAGCAGACATCCTACATTTTTATGGAATATATATGGCAATCACAATCGTGCTTTTAACTTGTAAAGAAAAAACAATTCTAATTTCAGGTATTGCTATTATAGTCGTGTATCCCGTTTTAATGACGTTTTTGAATTACGAGACAGGTTGGAATTTTGACACATTAAATTATCAAGATTTTTGGACTTTTAAAGGGTTTATTAGAAATCTCTTTTTAAACGGTTTCCATCCAGTAATTCCTTGGACTGCATTTATGTTATTTGGTTATTGGTTCGGGAAACAAGATTTATACAGCGATAGATTCATAAAGAAGGCATTTTGGACGAGTACAATAAGTTTTATTTCTATTCAATTACTGTCTTATTTATCTATTTCATTTTTATCAGAGGGAAATCAAGAATCTATTTTGGAGTTAACTGAAATTCTTGGAACCAATCCAATGCCTCCTCTACCTATTTATATGTTCAATGGGATCTCCATTGCATTTCTAATTATTTCTGCTTGTATCCTAATTGCAAAACGATTTGAGAATTCTATAATAATTGATGCATTAAACAAAACAGGACAATTAGCATTAACTTTTTATGTGGCACATGTCATTATAGGAATGGGAATTATTGAATTAATAGGCCCTAAAGAAATGGGGGATTATACAATTACATTTTCAGTAATCTATGCGTTCATATTTAGTCTAGCATGTATACTATTTGCTGTCATTTGGCAGAAGCACAATAAAAATGGACCATTAGAATGGGTGATGAGGAAACTGGTAGATTAAATTGAATCAGAAAATGATAGCGTAATCAATACTGCTATTGAATATTTATTCATCGAATATGAAATCGAATAAGCAAAGACGAGTTTATTCTTAAATCAAAAATCTTTCTATCTAAAAAATAAAAGTATTAAATAACTTGGGCTTTGTTAGGCCCCCCTAGCCTATGGAGCCTGAGTTATTACTAACTAAAATAGCCAATATAATTTAAAAAAATGAAGCAACTATTTTCAATAACCCTAATAGCTTTACTATTTGCTGCTTGTAACGAGCACGTAAAAACAGATGTCAAACAACAGCAGAGAAAGGTTGTAATGAGCACAAAAGATTCCCTAGAACTTGTCAAAGAGATCGCAAATATCAATCCTAATAACCATATGAACATCATGGAGATTGTTTTTGGAAAACCCAAATATGATATCAAAAATATTGGCATTTTGGTTTATGATGGAGTGAATGACTTAGATGTAATGGGTCCTAGATATGTTTTGGGACAAGCAATGGGTGTAAAAACACAACTCATCGCACTCAAACAAGGAACTATAAAAACTGTAATGGGTGTAGAAATTGTACCCAATACAATAATAGACTCTGTTTCTCAATTAGATGTACTCATTATTCCAGGCGGATCTACAGGGACGATCAAAGCAAGTTATGATACTAAGCTTCACAAGTGGATTAGGAATATCGATAAAACAACAAAATACACAGGGGCTGTGTGCACAGGTGCTTGGATACTTGGAGCAACAGGACTTTTAGAGAACAAGAGAGCTTCTACAAATTGGTACAGAGAAGAAGAGTTTTTGAAAAAATATAAAGCCATTCCTGCAAATGAACGCTATACAAAAGATGGAAAATATTGGACAAGCGCAGGAGTAACAGCAGGAATGGATATGTCAATAGCTATAATGAGTGACATCTATGGAGATAAATACGCACAAGGAATTATGTTGGATATGGAATATGACCCACATCCACCTATTGAAGGCGGCACCCCAGAAAAGACCCATTGGGCTGTAAATTGGATAATGAAAGCAATGTATGATGGCAGTATGAATCCTTTAATTGACAGCTTGGAAAGAAAGGAATAAAAACTGCAATCATTATATGAAATTCATTTCGCACTAAACGTTAAATGCAATTGAACAAAACCCTTTGATTGAAATTAAAAATACAACTCCGATAGAATATTCAAAACACAGAAAATAACATATGAAAAAGAGAATGATTATCAAGGAACCGTTTTGGCAGCGCAGAATGATTCAGAAAAACCAACTACAACAATGTTTATTTCACCTTATTCTTTTCTTCTATCCACTTAGACATAAACTTGGTGCTTTGTAAGGTGTGATGTTGTAACATCTGTCCTGTGAAATTCTGTTGTCTTCGGGCTACGAGTGTTGCCATATAGTTTTCTATCGTATCGTGAAAATCATCTTCAAAGTCTGATTTTTGGAATCGATTATTGATCAAAATACGACCATGATCTTGGGCTACTTTCCACAAATTTTTATAGGTGTACAGGGTTGTGGCCGCTTTCGCGAAAGCGGAAAAATCATCCTCAACCGTTCCTCCCCAGATGAATTCTCCTTGCATGGCTTCTGCGCCTATCTGTGTCGTGACACTTGGCGTACCACATTGCATGGCGTCTATAAATTTCCCTTTGAGGCCCGCGCCAAAACGTAAAGGCGCTAGTAATACTTTGGCTTTTGAAATGACTTCTTTGGCATCTTCAGCTCTTCTTTTTACATAAAAGCCTTCTTTGGGATTATGCAATTGAAGTACTTTTTCTGAAGCATAAGCCCCATAGACATGAAGTTGTGCATCTGGAATTGCTTTGCGTATTTCTGGCCAGATTTGGGTCTTGAGTTGTAGCGTAGCATCCCAATTAGGTGCGTGTAAAAAATTACCAATAGAGATAAAATGCGCTCGCTCTTCAAAAGGAACAAACTCCTCTAATACTGGCGGTAGTAAAAATGGGAGATAATGCAAGAGTGCTTTAGGAACCTTGAAAACGTTTTGAAGCAACTCCATCTCATACGTTGAAATCATCAAGGTAAGATCACACCTGTACATGCTTGCAATTTCTCGTTTAGCGACATCAGAAAATAGATCACTTTCTTGAAAAGAGCGGTTTTCTTTGATGGCTTGATGTCTTGCTTTGCGCAGGCAATGTAAATCTTCTGTATCTAAGATGCGTAGTGCATCTGGACACTGTTGTGCAACACGCCAACCAAATTGCTCCTCGACCATAAACCGATCAAAAAGAACGATATCGGGTTGCATCTCCTGTATGTAGGTGTCAAAACTAGGATCATTCAGCATTATCGTGCTTGTTGCAATTCCCTTTTGGGTGAGGTCTATAGCGTATTCGCTTTTTGATGCGGTAGACGCATAGGTGACCTTCCACTCTTTTGAAAGGAATACATCCAATAATTGTAACATACGACTTCCCGCAGCCGACGACTGTGGTTCTACCCAAACACTTGAAATAACAAATACCTTCACAGGGTAAAAGTAAGAAATTTGACTTAGCTATTAGACGGCAGCCTTTAGCCTTTAGCTTTTAGTCGGTAGACGGTTGTGGGCTTAAAAATAGAGGAGAGAAAAAAGAAAATAGAGCATAGATTTTTATTATTGAAGTTTCATCGTTTATATATTTTTTGATTCTTTAAAATAGAGTATTACTCTAAAATAGAACACTACTCTATTTATGTATATTTCAAAATTTTAGTTTCAAAAATCACACATCTTCAATCAACAGGTAATTTTGATACTATTTGTTTTCTGCCTTTCGGCGAAATCAAATCACTCAATCACCTTACTCACTATTTTAAATTCTAAATCACAAAAAATCAAAAATCAAATTACAATCCTTGCTTCCAGCATCCAGCATCCAGCATCCAGCAAATTTCAAAAAAACCAAACCTCAAATTGCAAAAAAACAAATCACAAATCGCAAAAATTTAAATATCAAATTACAATCCTTTCTTCCATCATCCATCATCCAATTTCCAGCAAATTCAAAATTCCAAAACGGGATTTCGGTACTATTTGTTTTCTGCCTTTCGGCGAAATCAAATCACTCAATCTCCTTACTCACTATTTTAAATTCCAAATCACAAAAAGGCAAATCTCAAATCAAAAACAAAAAAACTTCCCACTTCATACTTCCAGCACCCTTAACCCAACATCCAGCTAATTTCAAAAAAAACTCCCCACTTTAAACTTCAAACTTCCCATCCAAACAAATAAAGCAAACTATTAAACTTATAAATGTTTCAAAATATTTTGAAAGTTCAAAAATAGCAGTATCTTTGAACTATGAAATTTAACGAAGCAAAATCAAAATTTATTCAAACTTGGGGAGCATTAGGTTCTCAATGGGGTATCAATAAGACCATGGCACAAATACATGCCTTACTGATGATATCGCCAGATCCTCTAAGTATGGAAGATGTGATGGAAGAGCTTCAAATCTCAAGAGGGAATACCAGTATGAACTTGAGAGCATTAATGGATTGGGGCATTGTATTTAAAGAATATAAGCCCGGTGAACGTAAAGAGTTTTTCTCTGCAGAAGGAAATATAGATGAGTTAGCACGTAAAATAGCTAGAGAACGAAGCCGAAGAGAGATCAAACCTACATTACGCGTATTGCAAGAGATTAGTACAATAGATGGAGAGGAATCTTCAAAAGCAGCTCATTTTAAAGCAAAGACAGAAGAGTTATATGATTTTGTCTCTAAAGCCGATACGATGTTAGAAAAAATAACCGAACAAAAAGAAAACTGGATCACTAAGACTATTTTAAAACTAATGCGTTAACACCGATTTGAGCTTAAAATAACGCATATAATTTGTTTCTTTTTTGCTCACATTTCACTAAAAAATAAACCGTAATAAATATGATACTTCCATTTTATAATTTATCTGAACAAAAAATAATTCAAATTAAGAATACGGCATTTTAGAGCCAAATAGATATACTATTTTTTTAATCATAAGTTTCATTATTTTCTGAAACTTTAAAACATTCTGATTATGAAAACACTAAAAAATATAAACAACGTTCTAATCACATTCATAATAGTATCAGGTGTGCTAGGTTGTATAAATAATGGATTTTGGATGATGACTTCATTACTTCTTTTGACAATGGGTTCTTTTCAAGGAATCACAGGTTGTATTCTCTTCCTTTTACATCCTAAGAGTATTCGTTTTCAATTATACATAGGAGGTCTTCTGTTATTTGTTATGACGTGTTATCTCCCTATCCCTAATGCCTGGATGCTCTTACCTATTCCGCTTTTGATGTACTTCTCCTTTATGATTCATACTGTTCATCAAGAAAGACACAAATGCAAAACCTTTAAAACTATTTAATTATGAGTATCAATATTCCAAATTGGCTGATTATTCTAGGAGGATGTGGTCAAATATTTACGGCACTTATTTATCCATATATACGTCATCAAGTTTTTGATTGGTATACAGATGTAAAAAAATTGAAACCACTTAATCAAGAAATTGCAAAAACGTATGGACGTTATATACAAGGGCTTAATTTCTCTTTTGGACTCATTGCTCTTTTACTCACAGAAGACCTTAAAAATCAAACGCCCTTAGCCTTAGCAATCACTGGGTTAATTGGAGCGTATTGGGTAGGAAAAGTAGCGACTCAAATTGCGTATTATCCTATGTATGAAATCCCTCAAAGACCACTATTCAAAGTGGGAAGTTATTTTATGAATACGCTTTTTGTACTCTTTGCTACCGTATTTACAGGATTGTTTGTACACAATCTAGTAGGAATCCTTTAAAACGATATAAGATGAATACAACACTATCACATACCATTCACACCGATCTTAAAAAGACCCATGCGACGCGTAAAGAAATCAAAACTTTTTATGATGAAGCAACAGAAGATTATACGTTTTGGAGTCAGGATTTTAATATGCATTTTGGGTATTTCGCTTTTGGAAAAACAAATCCATTACGACGTGACACCATGCTTAACGAGATGAATACGCAAGTTTTAAAAAGACTTGAACTCTCTTCTTCAAAACAACATGTAGCAGATTTAGGCTGCGGTATGGGAGGCACAATACGTCATTTTTTAAACAGACATTCTTCACTATCTATGATGGGAGTCACCGTATCAGATTTTCAAGTAACCGAAGGAAACAAGTTATTAAAAAAGTACCCCGCGGTTATAGTCAAAGAAGATTTTAGAAACACCTCTATACAATCTAATAGTGTTGATGGCGCGATTGCGATGGAAAGCTTTTGTCATTCGGGTCATAGTGTAGACACTCTCAAAGAAGCGTATCGCATACTAAAACCTGGTAAGCGACTGGTTATTGGAGATGCTTTCCTAAAAAAATCGCCAGATCAATTATGTCTTGGGAGTTCTTATAGTTATAGAAAACTTTGCGAGAAGTGGAGCTTAGAAGGGCTCGGAATGATACAGGAAGTCAAAGAAAACTTAGAAGAAATAGGCTTCTCAAAAGTCATTGTAGAAGATATCTCTACTCGTGTAGCTCCTTCGGTATTTCACGTCCCATTTGCGATCCCTTTATTTCTTTTAAAGAAAATAGTAAAAGGGGAACCTATTAAAAAACAAAGTTGGGATAATCTTAAAGCGTCTTTTTATGCTTTGGTTTCTGGATTACACATGAAAGACTTTGGCTATTACCTCATCACCGCAGAAAAATAAGAACGTTATGAAATTACTATATGAAATAAATAAATGGTGGATGATTACAACTCTCTTTTTATACATCACTTTTTGGGGAGGCATCTTATTTCAAATACTTCTTGGAGTGATACAAATTATCTCTTGTACTATTTATTTTACAAACTGGTCTAAAATAAAAGTATCATTAAAAAAGCCCTTCATAATTTATGGCATCATCACTTCTCTTCTTTTAGAATTTTTATTTTCGGGAATTAATGAATCGATATTTATTGTTTGGGGGACTTCTGGGATTGTAGCATTTTACTTTTTATATCTGTCATATCAACAAAATAAGTTCATTCATCATGAATTATAACATCATCACATATCTTATCTATGGCTGTATTATGATTTTTATCATATACAAAATAGGACTTATATGCTATCGTAATGGGAACATCTTTGTCTTACATCTCATGCCTAACAATGCGCAATTATGTATATACATCAACAATGTTTTATTAACGGGGTATTACTTAGTCAATATAGGGTATGCGATTTATAGCATCTCCACTTGGACAACGGTAATAAACCCATATAATATCATAGATACGATTGCCACCCATACAGGAAGTATTATACTCATCCTAGCCGCCTTACACTATATGAATATTATTGCATTACAACTCTTTTTTACATCTCAAAAACAACACGTATAAACACCTATAAATACATATCACTATGGAAACTTCAAAAATCATCATCGGTTACCTTATTTACTTACCAGTTATTATTTTACTCACCTTTTTTGTATCAAAGATCTTATTTAAGAATGGGCGTATTTTTATGATAGAGATTTTCAAAGGACGCGAAGAGATCGCACTCTCTACTAATCGGCTTTTTGAAGTAGGTTTTTATTTATTAAACATTGGTTTTGGACTTTCTATACTAAAAATATCAAGCTATGGATTTAACGAAACGTATCAAGAACTCATTGAAGTCTTAAGTACCAAAGTTGGAGGATTTTCTATTTACTTAGGGATTATGCTATTCTTAAACTTATTCTTATTTTTAAGAGGTCGTAAAAAATCAAAATCTACCATTATTCAACGAGTTCAAGGACCTACCGTAACGCAATAAACTATGAGTAAATTAATCATTGCTGGAGGTACTGGCTTTTTAGGAGCTATCATCACATCGTATTTCAAAGATTCTTTTGATGACATTGTTTTGCTTTCGCGAAAGCAAAAAAAAACCCAACACCATTGTAGAACCGTTATTTGGGATGCTAAAACAACAGGCCATTGGATTTCTGAAATGGAAGATGCGGATGTTCTCATCAATATGACTGGAAGATCTGTAGATTGTCGATACAATCAAAAAAACAAAGACCTTATTTTAAATTCTCGGGTAGATAGCACCAAGGTACTAGGAGAAGCTATTGCTTTGTGCAAAAACCCTCCAAAAGTATGGTTTAACTCATCTACAGCAACGATATACAGGCATTCTTTAGATCAAGAAATGGATGAAGAATCTGGAGAAATAGGGGAAGGATTTTCTGTAAGTGTTGCAAAAGCATGGGAGAAAGCATTCTTTGAAACAGAGACGCCACACACACGAAAGATTGCATTACGTACGGCTATTGTTTTAGGCAAAGATGGGGGTGCATTACAGCCTATGAAAAAAATAACCAAGCTAGGTTTAGGCGGAAAACAAGGATCGGGTCATCAAAAATTCAGTTGGATACACGAAGATGATTTTGTGCAAATCATTGCCTTTTGCATCAATAACGATACCATAAAAGGCGCTATAAATGTCGTATCACCTCACCCGTCAGATAATAAAACAGTCATGTCTTTATTACGTAAGACACTTAAGGTTCCTTTGGGGATACCTTCTAGCAAGGCACTATTAGAGCTTGGTGCTTTTATGATTCGTACAGAAACAGAATTACTATTAAAAAGCCGTAATGTCATTCCTAAACGATTGCTTGATTATGGATATACATTTTTATATCAGGACTTAGAAACAGCATTAAAAGAATTAACCGCATGACCGTAATCACATTACACACAGAGATTCAAAGTACCATAGAAAAAGCCTTTCTACTCTCTTTAGATATTGATTTTCATAAGAAAACAGCATCGCAGACACAGGAAGAAGCTATTGCTGGCATTACTTCTGGTATTATAAAATATAACGAAACTGTTACTTGGCGCGGAAAGCATTTTGGTGTGTTCCTAACACACACATCACAAATAACTGCCTATGAAGCATCCTCATATTTTGTAGATGAAATGATAGAAGGGAAATTCAAATCGTTTAGACATCAGCACTTTTTTGAGCAAAAAGGAAATACTGTGTTTATGAAAGATGTCATCAAATACAGTGCTCCTTATGGAATATTTGGAAAACTATTTAACTCGTTATTTCTTAAAAAGCACATGACTCATTTTATTGAAAATCGAAATTTGGCGATCAAAACTGCGTTAGAAAAATAATACCTTATTCATTCTATTATGCTTGGCATAACAGAATAAAGGCAAGTCTTGTAGTGGTGCTTGACTTGCCTTTTTAAGGTATACGTTATTGTATTCCCTAATCTGTTTATTCTACAACTATTTTTCTAGTTGTAGTACCAATATCTGTAGTAAATTTTAAGAAATAAATACCATTGCTAGCTTTTGTTCCTAAATCTATATCAAATAGTTGTGTGTTACTTAGGTTTGTACTTCTAGAAAAGGAAGTAAGCAAGCGACCTGTTACTGTATATACATCTATCATAACAGTCTCACTCTGGACATCATTTATATGTACATTCATAAATCCATTACTTGGATTAGGATAAATAGCTATTGTTTCATCTATAGAAACTACATCATCTGTCGCAAGTGTTTCTTCCTGTACAAAAATGACATACCCTTCACAACCTCCAAGAATAATATCTAAAAGACCATCATTATTAATATCTATAAAATCTTGATCATAATTCCCTATATTCCATGCGTTATCTTGACCTGCATAAGGGTCAATAATATTCCCACTAAATACACCTTCATTTTCAAACAGTGTAAAGGTTCTTACACCTCCTGCTTGTCCATTATCTTCAGAGGTATCACAAGGTGGTTCATCTGTATCAACACTAGCAATCGTTACATCATCATCACCATCACCATCTAAGTCTACCATTTTTACGTTTCCTCCCCATACATCTGTACGGTCTGAAGTTAACAGTTGCTGGTTATAATCTACATTTTGATCTACCTGTATGGTTCCTGAATAGGCTACATAATCTTGAAAATCATCTACAACATAAAAATCTAAATCTCCATCATCATCAAGGTCACTCCCTGTAAACATATATGGAGCTTGTCCAGGAAATCGTTGAAAATCTGTAAATGTTCCATCTCCATTATTAAACATAGTAAAAAGACCTTGATCATTAAATGGAGCTACAGCGCCTCCTCCTACACCAAGACATTTAATGATATCCAAATCTCCATCATTATCTACATCATGTAATTCTGTTGCCGTTCCAAAACTAGAAGTACGCATATTTCCCATACGACTTTGAGCTTCCTCTGTAAAATTACCATTACCGTCATTTATATATAATACATCTAAAACAGGTCCTGTTTGACTGTAATTTACCATATAGATATCTGGATTTCCATCCCCTGTAAGATCTCCTGAGATTGCAGCGCAAAACTGTATTACATCTATAGTAAGTGTAGGAAGCCTTGAATCTGACTGATCCTCTAGACCTAACCAATCTCCATTCGTATCATCTCCCCTATTTATATAAAGCTTAGGTTGATCTTGAAACGTATTTACTATAAAAATATCCATCCACCCATCGCCATTTGCATCTATAGTAATAGCATCTCTTGCATCTGTAGGATCTGTTAAAAACTCTGGAGCAAGTATATCCGTTTTATCCTCTAACACTCCATTACCATTATTTAATAATAAAAGATCTGTTTTAGCACCTTCAAATGAAAATGGATTTTTTCTTACTACTACCAAATCTTGAAAAGAATCATTATCAAAATCTGCTACCAGAAAATCTTTTTCCATATCATCTACAACATTAGGATCATCATTGTCAGATATTGTTGAGATGATAATACGGTTTGCTGTTTGATCGTCAAAATCTAACCATTGGGAAAATACGTTCGTACTTGTCAGAAAGAGTACTATTGTAAATATAGAAAGTAGTTGTTTTTTCATAACATTATAAGTTTAAAATAAGATGAAATAAAAGTTGATAAAATTTTGTAAGCCAAAGCCTCCTCATTATATATAATAGTTTAAACTTGTAAATTCCTAGCATACAAAGTGTTTTAGTTTAAAACAATTAATAAAAACAATAATTAAAGCCTTTATATTTTGGCGCAATCACAGATAAAACAGATAAAATTTATATTAAAGCTAAAAACTTTACTAACAATTGTTATTTTTGCTTGAACCCTCGATACAATAGGCTATGCCATCAAATCAAATAGATCCTACAAAATGGGTCGATCAATATTCAGACTATTTATTCAATTATACAATCGCTCGTGTGAATGATCGAGAGATGGCTCAAGATTTAATATCCGAGACATTCCTTGCTGGTCTTAAGTCTATGAAAAATTTTAAAGGAGAAGCGAGTGAGCGCACCTGGCTTATATCTATTCTTAAGCGTAAGATTATCGATCATTATCGTAAATCTAATTCTAAAAAGGGGAAGGCAGAGGTTCATATAAATTATAAAGACGACGAGAGCGAAGGCGATTGGTTAGAAGAACGTGTTGCAGATCCATTTGATAAAACTGCAGAGGATCAAATTCAAAACGAGGAGTTAGGAGAAGCTATATATAACTGTTTATCAAAGCTTCCAGAAAAACAAGGAAGTATTTTCAAAATGAAAACAATAGATGGATTTGATACAGAAACTATTTGTAATGAATTCGAAATCACTCCGTCTAACTTTTGGGTAATTATCCACAGAGCCAGAACAGCTATGGCAAGTTGTATGGAAAAAAGCTGGTTCTAAGTACTCAAAATATTAAGAAAAAATACATATGAAAGTAAAATTAAAATGTCACGAAGCAAATCATATATGTGACAAAAATCAATACAAGGAAGCTAGTTTTCTAGAGAAAATAAGACTTACTTTTCATTTAGTTTATTGTAGAGCATGTAGAGCATACACTGCAAATAATGTAAAGCTTACAAAAGTGATGAATAATCCTAAAGTAGACACGGTAAGTCAGGATGAAAAAAATGCGCTTAAAGAAAGAATGGCTCAAGAATTAGGACAGTAGTATTGGTATTAAATATAATAAACCCCACCAGATTATAGGCAGACCTTCAACAAAAAATGAAGCATAATACTTATATTGCTTCCCTGAAGATGCCATTAGAAATATAGCCAAAAACATCCCCACTACACATAAAGCAAATACGTTTTTATACTGGATTTCATCTTTGAAAAATTCCAATATAAAAAATACCATAAGTAAACCTACACCTAGAAACTTAGTGTATTTTATCCCTAAACTTTTTGGAATCGTATTAATATCCTCACGATCATAATTCAGATCTCGAATATCAAACGGTAATGTAATTACGACGATAAATAAAAAACGTTGTACAAAAGAAACCCAAACATCCATCTGTAATTCCCGCATGCTATCCAAAACAGGAAGGATTACAGTCACTCCAGCCCAAACAAAAGAAATAGTATACATTTTTGCACCATAAAATGAACGTAAATTACGCTTTCGCGAAAAAACAGGTAACGCATACAACAATGTTAAAACCCCGAAAATAGCACATACAAATAACACTTCTCGAGAGAGAAAAAAAGCATAATACACCATACAAAGAAAGCATGCAAAAGAAAATATTTGTATCGCTCGTAGCGACTCTGTGAGGCTTCTATGGTGTAATTTGGCTAAGCTCGAGTACTTAATAAAATTGTATCCGGTAATACTTGCAAAAAAAACAAATAAAATAAATTCTTTTTGACACAAAATGTCTAAGGTACTATAGGTTACAAAAACCAAAGCAACCACCGCTAAACTCAAGTGTATACTACTATTGATATAAAAATCAAAAATACGTTGTAACCATTTCATTAGACAAAAATAAGACAACTGTTAATAAGCCTGTAAAATCGTTTACAACTTACACAGTAATGGACTCAAAAGGTATATTTTTTACAGTTATAAGTCGTAATTTTGTTGCTCAAAAATTCAATCCAATATGAATACTGATTCATTCGCTTTACGTCATATCGGACCAAGAAGGTCTGATCTACCGGTAATGCTTCAAAAAGTAGGTGTTGAAACTATAGATCAACTCATTTCTGAAACAATTCCAGACAATATTAGACTTGATAAACCCCTTGCATTAGACCCTGCAATGAGTGAGCACGAATTTGCGGCGCATATTCAAGAACTTGCTTCGCAAAACAAAGTATTTAACTCTTACATTGGACTAGGATACCATCAAGCTGTTACACCAGCTGTCATACAACGTAATATCTTAGAAAATCCAGGTTGGTATACGGCATATACACCCTATCAAGCAGAAATCGCTCAAGGTAGATTAGAAGCATTGCTTAATTACCAAACCATGATTACCGATCTCACAGGCATGGAATTAGCAAATGCATCTTTACTAGATGAAGCAACTGCAGCTGCCGAAGCTATGTCACTCCTTTTTGCAGTTCGTAGTAGAGATCAGAAAAAAGCTGGAATCTCAAAATTCTTCGTGTCAGAAGAAATACTTCCACAAACACTTTCCTTATTACAAACAAGATCAACGCCAATTGGTATTGAACTCGTAGTAGGAAATCACGAAACCTTTGACTTTGCTCAAGGTTTCTTTGGTGCTATCTTACAATATCCAGGAAAATCAGGTCAAATACATGATATCGCAGACTTTGTTAGTCAAGCAAATGTTGCTGGAATCAAAGTAGCTGTAGCGGCAGACATTTTAAGTCTTGTAAAATTAAGAGCCCCAGGAGAAATGGGCGTAGATGTTGTTGTGGGAACTACACAACGTTTTGGTATTCCATTAGGATACGGAGGACCTCACGCAGCATACTTTGCTACAAAAGAAGTCTATAAACGTAATATCCCAGGACGTATCATAGGGGTTACAAAAGATATGAATGGTAACCGTGCTTTACGCATGGCGCTTCAAACTAGAGAGCAACATATAAAACGTGATAAAGCAACCTCTAATATTTGTACAGCACAAGTATTACTAGCTGTGATGGCAGGTATGTATGGTGTATATCATGGACCCGAAGGGTTAACACATATTGCTAATAAAGTACATAATACCGCTACAACACTTGCAGATGCATTAGAAAAGTTAGGGCTCTATCAGGCAAACACTGCCTATTTTGATACTATTCAAGTAAAAACAGACAGTAACAAAATAGCCGCAATAGCTACTGAAAATAATATTAATTTCTACTACCCAGATGCAGATACTGTATCTATATCAATACACGAAGCAACAACGGTTAAAGACCTCAACAAAATTATTGCTGTCTTTGCTAAAGCTTTAGATAAGGCGTCAATTGAAGTGAAAGAACTTATTGAAGGCACTACTATATCTGGAGGAATTGCTCGTGACACTTCTTTTTTAACGCTCAACGTATTTAACAGCTACCATTCGGAAACTGAACTCATGCGTTATATTAAAAAATTAGAACGTAAAGATCTTTCTTTAAATCACTCTATGATTTCTTTAGGATCATGTACGATGAAACTAAATGCAGCTTCTGAGATGCTTCCGCTTAGTAATCCACAATGGGGGAATATTCACCCATTTGTTCCTTTAGATCAAGCGCAAGGGTATCAAACCATGCTAAAAAAACTAGAAGATCAACTTACTGAAATAACTGGTTTTGCAGGAACATCATTACAGCCCAATTCTGGTGCTCAAGGAGAATATGCAGGACTCATGGTGATACGTGCTTATCACAAATCAAGAGGTGATACACATCGTAATATTTGTTTAATTCCATCATCTGCACATGGAACAAATCCTGCAAGTGCTGTTATGGCAGGAATGAAAGTGATCGTGACCAAAGCATTAGAAAATGGAAACATAGATCTAGATGATTTACGAACTAAAGCAGAAGAACATAAAGAAAATTTGGCTGCATTAATGGTAACATATCCTTCTACGCATGGAGTATATGAAAGTGCCATTAAAGAAATCACCAGTATTATACACCAAAATGGAGGACAAGTATATATGGATGGGGCCAATATGAATGCACAAGTAGCCCTTACACATCCTGGAGCTATCGGTGCAGATGTATGTCACTTAAATCTTCACAAAACATTTGCTATTCCTCATGGAGGAGGAGGTCCCGGAGTAGGCCCTATCTGTGTTGCAAGTCAACTAGTTCCTTTTTTACCTTCTAATCCCGTTATACCAACAGGAGGAGATCAAGCTATAACAGCGATATCTGCAGCTCCTTGGGGATCTTCATTAGCCTGTTTAATATCCTATGCATACATCACCATGCTAGGAGAAAGCGGACTTCACAGATCGACAGAGTATGCCATCTTAAATGCAAACTATATCAAAGAGCGCCTAGATGGGCATTATCAATGCCTATATACTGGAGAACGTGGTCGTGCTGCTCACGAAATGATTATAGATTGTCGTCCATTTAAAGAACACGGTATTGAAGTGACAGATATTGCAAAACGCCTTATGGACTATGGCTTTCATGCACCAACCGTTTCTTTCCCTGTAGCTGGAACAATGATGATAGAACCAACAGAAAGTGAAAGCAAAGAAGAACTTGATCGCTTTTGTGACGCTATGATCAGTATTAGAAAAGAAATTAATGAGGCAGCTGGTGACCCTAATAATGTCATGAAAAATGCCCCTCACACCCTTACAATGGTTACTTCTGACACATGGGATTTTCCATACACAAGAGAAAAAGCGGCATACCCATTATCATATATTGCCGAAAATAAATTTTGGCCTACAGTAAGACGTGTAGATGATGCTTATGGAGATCGTAATTTAATATGTACTTGCGCACCCATAGAAGAGTATATGGAAGAAGCATAACATCGTATTGAGTACATAATATATAATAGCAGATGTCAATACATCTGCTATTATTGTTTAAAGATTCTCAAAAAAGAATTAAAATTAAACCCACAATAATCAATTTTCTACTATTTTTATTCAAATAGTAACAAATTCACAAAAATATAAGCATAAATTCATCTTGAATTAACTATTCAATTGAGTTTCATTACTTTTACCAAATTATAATAAAAAGGTCAAGCATGGGTATTAAGATTACAGGAATAGGAAGTTATATTCCTAGCGTAGTTGAAAAAAATGAAAATTTTAATAATCATTTATTTTTAAATAATGATGGATCTTCTATAAATCATGAGAATCCAGTTATTATAGAAAAGTTTAAAGCAATTACTGGTATTGAAGAACGTAGATATGCAAAAGATCATCTTACCTCATCTGACTTAGGTTTTTTTGCCGCCGAAAAAGCCATTGAAAACGCAAACATAGATCCAGAAACAATAGATTATATTATTGTAGCACATAATTTTGGAGATATGCAAAAAGGCAAAATTCAAAGTGATCTTGTACCTAGTCTAGCATCGCGTATAAAACATAGTTTACGTATTAAAAACCCTAGTTGTGTTGCGTATGACATCCTCTTTGGATGTCCCGGATGGATTGAAGGTGTTATTCAAGCGCAAGCTTTTATTAAAGCTGGAATGGCAAAACGATGCCTTGTCATTGGTACAGAAACCTTATCACGTGTCTTAGACGACTATGATAGGGACAGTATGATTTACAGTGATGGTGCTGGAGCAACTATTATAGAACAAGATGATAGCGATACAGGTATTCTCGCATTTGAATCTGCTACACATACGTATGACGAAGCGTATTTTCTATTTTTTGGAAAATCCAATAATCAAGAAAAAAATAAAGACACAAGGTATATAAAAATGCATGGTCGTAAAATTTACAATTTTGCGTTAACCAATGTACCAAAAGCCATGAAGGCTTGTCTTGATAAAAGTGGTGAAAAAATAGAAGATGTAAAAAAGATTTTTATTCATCAGGCAAATGAAAAAATGGATGAAGCTATCTGTGAGCGATTTTATAAATTATGCGAACACCCTGTACCTGAAAATGTAATGCCTATGAGTATTCATAAATTAGGGAATAGCTCTGTAGCTACCGTACCTACTATATTTGATCTTGTTATTAATGGGCAAATTGAAAATCAAGAGATTCATAAAGGTGACTTAATCCTTTTTGCAAGTGTTGGAGCCGGAATGAATATTAATGCTATTACATATAGGTATTAGTCCGTTTTCTCTATTGCCGTTCCAAAGGACATTGAGTATCTTCGAACACTAGCTTTAATGAATTACTAAGATGCACGAGAACACTTTTCCTAGCAATCGTTATAAACACACCATACAATTCCTTAGAAAGGTAGTTCCCAACACAAATACTACGATTCTTGATTTGGGTGTGCACAATCTCTTTGTAGGTTTTAGGGAACGTTACACCGAAAAAAAATCGTGATGGACGTTTACATTGTCATACCATGCCATAATGAGGCCACCCTTATCTCACAAGCATTAGAATCTTTAGTGACGCAAACAGTGCTTCCTAAGAAGATTGTTGTTGTAAACGATCATAGTACAGATACATCTGAGGAGGTGATATCCGCTTTCGCGAAAGCGTACTCATTCATATCCCTTGTCAACTCAAATGCTGAAGCAAAACATCTTCCTGGTAGTAAAGTGATACAGGCATTTCAAAAAGGACTGAATACGCTAGATGATCAATATGATATTATTTGCAAATTTGATGCAGACCTCATCTTTCCGCTAGATTATATAGAAACTATCATTTCGCATTTTAAGCAAGATCCAAAAGCAGGAATGGTAGGTGGTTTTTGTCATATCAAGAAACAAGAGGCTTGGGTTTTAGAGAATCTAACCAACAAAGATCATATACGAGGCGCTTTAAAAGCATATAAAAAACAGTGCTTCAAACAGATAGGCGGTCTTAAGCCTGCTATGGGTTGGGATACTATAGATGAGTTACAATCTAAATATTATGGCTGGCATATCATTACAGATGAACGTCTTGCCGTAAAGCATTTAAAACCTACAGGCAATACCTACACAAAAGCAGCTAAACACAAACAAGGTCAAGCTTTTTATGGAATGAGGTATGGGTTTATGCTCACCGTAATCGCTTCCCTAAAACTAGCATTTCGCAAGAAGAAAATAGGATTATTTTTTGATTACATGAGTGGTTTTTTTCGCGCAAAGCGACATAAACATGCTTATCTTGTTACCAAAGAAGAGGGCCTCTTTATTAGAAAATTAAGATGGAAAGGGATTATTTCTAAGATAACGCCTTAAATTCTTAATAGTATACGGGTACAACACCCTTTATATATTAGTATTTTTACATCTTTATAAAGCACACATTATGTCTACATTTAGATTTCTACTTATAGGAATAGCAACCGCATCAATATTATTTTCTTGTGCTACCAAGAAAAATCTTGAAACACCGCAACCACCTGCTATCCCAAAACTAGTAAAAAAGGAAAAAACAGTTCCTAAAAATATCATTATCATGATTGCTGATGGTACAGGATTGAGCCAAATATCAGCAACACAGTTTTTCCACTCGGAGCCTTCTAATTATGAACGTTTCAAGCATATTGGACTTATAAAGACATCTTCTTCTAGTGATCTTATCACAGACTCTGCTGCTGGTGCTACGGCATTTTCGGCTGGAGTAAAAACGTATAACGGCGCCATTGGGGTAAATAAAGACACTATAGCGACACCCACGCTATTAGAAGACTTATCAGAGCGTGGATATGCCACAGGCGTTATTGCCACCTCAACCATCACACATGCGACGCCTGCAAGTTTTTATGCACATGTTAAGTTTCGTAAAATGGAAGAAGAAATTGCTGAAGCACTTACCTACTCTTCTGTTGACTTTTTTGCGGGTGGTGGTCTCGAGTTTTTTGCAAATAGATCAGACAATAAAAACCTGCTAAGTGAGCTTACAAAAAACGGTTTTGAAGTAGAAACCACCTCATTAAATACAAGTATCCCGACAGATGTAAACAAAAAATATGGATTTCTTCTTGCAGATGGAGGAATGCCAAAAATGATAGAAGGAAGAGGCTCTTTCTTATATGATGCCACAGCATTAGGGCTTTCTTATTTAAAGAAAGATAAAGATGGCTTCTTCTTAATGGTAGAAGGGTCTCAAATAGATTGGGGTGGCCACGCAAATGATGGTGATTACCTTATTGGAGAAATGATAGACTTTGATATTGTACTTGGAAATGTATTAGACTTTGCAAAAAAAGACAAGAACACACTTGTTATTGTTACTGCAGATCATGAAACGGGTGGATTTACACTGTCTTCTGATGATGGTAATTATAATAAAATCAAACCTACATTTTCTACAGGAGGGCACTCAGCCACCATGGTTCCTGTTTTTGCTTATGGACCAGGCGCTCAAGAATTTTCTGGAATCTATGAAAATACAGATATTTATAAAAAAATTAAAGCGCTACTAAATTTATAGAACTTTCATAAAGCCCCATTAAATCCACATAATACATTAGAAAATCTATTATAACCTGAAGATGCTTCAAAATATACCATTATACTTCGTTTTTGAGTTTAACCATAGCGATGCTATGCTAAAACTCAGAAAACGTCATATTTTATTGCTTCTTCAAGCATCATCACGAAGTTCTAATACACAATGCTGGTTAAAATGGCTTTAGCCGGATTTTATTTTATTAATTTAGCCCTTACAAAGAAATTGCATGGCATATCTACATGATATAGGTAAATACTTCTTAATGATTAAAGAGACCTTTGTCAAGCCGACAAAAGGGAAGGTCTTAAGAGTTTTAATATTTAAAGAAATAGATGATTTGATTATCGGTTCTTTAGGGATTGTTGCTTTTATATCATTTTTTGTAGGAGGTGTAGTTGCTATTCAAACAGCACTTAACCTTACAAATCCTATTATCCCTAAAGAGCTTATAGGCTTTGCTTCAAGACAATCTGTTATTCTTGAATTTGCGCCTACATTTCTATCTATTATTATGGCCGGAAAAGTAGGTTCTTTTATCACCTCTAGTATAGGTACGATGCGTGTAACAGAGCAAATTGATGCGCTGGAAGTAATGGGAATTAACGCTTTAAATTATCTTGTATTCCCTAAGATAATTGCTATGTGTTTTTACCCATTTGTTATTGCCATAGCGATGTTCTTAGGAATTTTAGGCGCCTATGTTGCTGCTGTTTATGGTGGTTTTACAACAGCCGATCAGTTTTTAACAGGACTAAAAGATGATTTTATTCCTTTTCATATTACCTACGCTTTTTTAAAGACATTTATATTTTCTTTCTTACTCGCTACGATTCCTTCTTTTCATGGGTTTTATATGCGAGGTGGTGCCCTGGAAGTAGGTAAAGCGAGTACCACTTCTTTTGTTTGGACGAGTGTCGCTATTATTGTTACAAATTATTTAATCACTCAAATGTTATTAAGCTAATGATAGAAGTACGTGATTTAAGAAAAGGATTTGGAGATGTAGAAGTACTTAAAGGACTTACCACATCTTTTGACAAAGGAAAAACGAACCTAATTATAGGACAGAGTGGATCTGGAAAAACGGTATTTATTAAAAGTATGTTAGGGCTTTTTAGACCTGATAGTGGTAAAATCTTATATGATGGAATCTGCTACTCTGATTTGGATTTTGAAGACCAGCGTGCTATTAGAGAAAAAATAGGCATGGTTTTTCAAGGAAGTGCCCTCTTTGACTCCATGACGGTAGAGGAGAATATTATGTTCCCTTTACAGATGTTTACAAAAATGAACAAGGCAGAAATGCTTGAACGCGCAAATGTTGTGATAGATCGTGTCAACCTTGTAAACGCAAATCAAAAATTACCATCAGAAATATCTGGGGGAATGCAAAAACGTGTCGCGATAGCTAGAGCTATTGTCAATAACCCCAAATATCTTTTTTGTGATGAGCCTAATTCAGGATTAGATCCTCACACGGCTACGGTTATTGATAACCTGATTCAAGAGATTACAAAAGAGTTTAACATCACCACCATCATTAATACGCATGATATGAATTCTGTGATGGAAATAGGTGAGAAAATCATATTTCTAAAAGAAGGTCACCTAGCTTGGGAAGGAGATAAATCTCAAATATTTAAAACAGATAATGAAGAAGTAACTAACTTTGTATATTCTTCTAATCTGTTTAAAATGGTGCGTCAAGCTCAGAATGCTAAAAAATAGGGTCACTATACAACTCGCTTACAACAAGGCCTTGTCATTTAATGCTAGCTATTAATCATTTTTAAGTACTATAGAATCTGTTTTTATTTGCTGTTTTAGCCATTCCTTCAATTGGTTCTCCTTTATTTCAACAATACTATCACTTAACGTTTCTTTCCATTTTACAGAAGCTACATGGATGGTATCAACAGTTCTGAAATCATTTGAAATTAGCATTTTTGAAAATCCAAATGACTGTAAATCTTGAAATTGTATTTTAGCATCTTTAGAAACTACAGAAAAAGAAAAAGAATTATTCTTCTTATTTAAACTAATAATTTCATTTTTCAAGTTTTCAATCTCGCCTTGTAATCCAGAAATTATATTGTCTTTTTCGTCTAGATCATTTATAGCTCTATCATAAGCATCAGAAATTTTATCAAAACTTCTATTTTTATTACCGTTCACTTTTAGTTCAAAATCACCAATATTATCATATTGTTTTACTTCATTTCTCAAGTCGGTTACAGTCGCTTCTGCAATTTCTCCGTTAAAGTACAAGGTGATTGTTTTTCCATCAGCATCCAAAATTCCTTTTTGAAACCAAAGATCCGTATTAGAATCAACCTCTTTTTTAAGAAAACTTGTATAATCGCTTTCAAAACCACTATTCTTTAACACTCTTAAAAAAGTGATTGTAGGATAAATCATAACAACGATTGCTGCCAAAGATGCCAATTGTGCAATACGTTTTCTCTTTTTAGAATTTGCGTATTTAATCATTGGAAAACGCAGTACTTTTAATACTATAAACGTTGCTAATGCAATAAATATGGTATTAATCGTAAAGAGGTTCATGGCACCTAAAAAGAAGGTAATATTACCATTTGCGAGTCCATAACCCGCAGTACATAATGGAGGCATTAACGCCGTAGCAATAGCGACTCCAAAAATCACACTCGCAATAGTTCCTTTTTTTGTACGCGCTATAATCAGCGCCAATCCTCCAAAAAAGGCGATCAGTACATCTCTAATATCGGGTTGTGTTCTCCCTAACAATTCAGAGGTTTCTTGATTTCCTAAAGGGAAAAATTTAAAAAACAAGTAGGCAGTTACTAAACTTAACACGATCATAATCGCCAAGTTTATTAATGACTTTTTTAAAGTATCAATATCATTAATGGCTATAGACATCCCCATTCCTAAAATAGGTCCCATTAATGGAGAAATAAGCATCGCCCCTATGACCACTGCCGTAGAATTTGCATTTAATCCTATAGAAGCTACAAAAATAGAGCATATTAAAATCCAAGCTGTGGCACCTTTAAAAGGAATATCATTTTTGATATGCTCCATAGTAGCCTCACGATCGGTATCTGCTCTGAAATCGAGAAGTTCTACAATAAAAAACTTTAAACTTTGCCAAAGTCCTTTTGCATCTTGCTTTACAGCTTCTTTGTTTTGTTGATTTTCTTTATCTGCTTCGTCCATATTATTAAAACTATAAATCTAACTTTATGCTATCCTAAATTACGACCAAACTTTGATTGTACAGCATTACGTATTTCTTTAATATCTTGCTCTTTAGATTTTGGCACAATAACGAGAACATCTTCCTTTTCAACGATAATATAATCCTTAAGTCCATCAACCACCACTACTTTATTACTTTCTGTCTTGATGATCGTTCCAGTAGTATTTGATGCAATAACTCTTGCGTTTATAATCGCATTTTTATCGGAGTCTTTATCCATTTTTTCATACAAAGAGCCCCAAGTCCCTAAATCATTCCAATCAAATGTTGCTGGAACTACTTTTACTTGCTCGTGCTTTTCCATGATACCGTAATCGATACTTATATTTTCGGCATCAGGATACTGTTTATTTATAAATTCTTGCTCATCGGGTGTGTTATACACAGGGATTCCTTTGGCAAACAAGGCATACATTTCTGGCAGGTGTGCTTTAAATCCATTAAGTACTGTTTGCGCACTCCAGATAAACATTCCAGCGTTCCATAGGTACTCGCCACTTTTTAAAAATTGTTTTGCCGTAGTATAATCTGGTTTTTCGGTAAATCTTTTAACCGCTTTCGCGAAAGCGGAATCAGACTGATCATAATTTATATATCCATATCCCGTATTAGGAAATGTGGGCTGAATACCTATAGTTGTAATCACATTTTCATCTTGTGATGCATCAAAAGCAATTTGTAAATCATGCACAAACGCATCTTCATCTTCTATCCAAGCGTCACTAGGCGCTACGATCATAACCGCATCTGGATTTTCTTTTTCTACTTTGAGGGCTGACAATAAAATACAGGGTGCTGTATTACGCATCGCCGATTCTAATACAATATTTTTTTGTGCAATCTGCGGGATTTGCTCCTTCACAAGATCATTATACTTACTATTGGTAAGAACGAGTATTTGATCTTCAGGCACCAATTTTGCAAGTCTATTAAATGTTTTTTGCAATAACGTATCACCTGTTCCTAGCATATCGTGAAATTGCTTAGGGTATGCCTCAACACTCACTGGCCAAAAGCGTGATCCAACGCCTCCTGCCATTAGTAATGCGTAATAATTTTTATTTTTTGTACTCATACTTCTTAATCCAATTGTTCAATCTCAGCATTAGGCTGAAACAAATACACTTTCCCTGTCGCTACCTCAACACATTCATAGCGTTTTACACGTCTATTTCCTTTTCTAAAAATTTTACCATTATAGATCCTAAATCTCGCACCTGTAGGAATCTCAAAGATATAATTTTTATCAGTGGGAGGGTCATACTTTTTGAGTGCTACAGATAGGCTTGCATCTGTATCACTACTGGCTTTAGGGTTTTTAAAATGGCGTGCTATATAGGGTAATACTTCTTGAGGAAAAACGTCAGGCCTAATAAATGGAAGCATTAATAATTGGAAGGTATGTTTCCATTCTTTCCCGTGTGGTTTTATAGAACGTCCATACTTTTCAAAAGCAACGAGATGTGCTATCTCGTGAATAAGTGTCATTAAAAAACGGTATTTATTCAGGCTTACATTTACGGTAATTTGATGTTGCCCATCTGGCATTATTCTATAATCTCCGTGTCGTGTAATGCGCTCATTGACAATTTTTAAATACACACCATGTGTCTTTATCAATTCAAAGACAGAATTTGCAGCTCTTTCTGGGATGTATTTTTTAAGTGTCTCTACCATGTATAATCTTTTGTAAAGTAAGAATATTCTACTTTTCAAACAAGCATTACACGTGTCTAATTTTTTATAGCTCTTTAAAAATTGACACTACTCTTTTACAATGATTTTGTTTGCAAATTCTTTTAATAATTCATGATTATCAAGGGTGTCTACATGAACATCTCCTAAATAGGGCATTCCTAAATATTCAGCTGTTTTCCTAAAAGGATGCCAGAACTCATCGTCTATAGCACTATTAAGGCTACAACTCATAGCCCCGAACCCTTTACCTCTTAATTTTCTACCCAGCTCTTTTTCTATCGTTAACAAGTCAGAAATTCTATCAAAGAATACTTTTAGAATACCACTCATTGTATACCAATAGACAGGCGTTGCGAAAATAATATTTTGATAGTCTTGAATAATCGTTCGCATTAAAGGAAGGAAATCATCGTCCTTATTGGCGTGATCATAATCATAATAACTAATGGTATACTCATTCAGATCTACAATATCACAGTCCATAAGCTTTTGTAACTCTTGAACAACTTTGGCTGTATCTCCATCAGATCGAGAACTTCCTAAAATGATAACAGTGTCTTTTATCATATTCTATTTATGGCGTACTAGCTGATACTTGCAACAACTTTCCGTTATAGAATTTATTTCCTGTTACTGAAAATTCGGCTAGATAATTAGCCATTTCTTCGGCAGTGAGTGGCGCTTGATATCCTGGAAACGCTTCTTCAAGCATTTCTGTTTGTACAGCTCCTAAGGCTACTACATTAAAAGCGATTTGTTGTTCTTTATATTCTTCGGCGAGGAGTTCGCTCCACGTAATGACAGCGCCTTTACTAGAACTATAGGCCGCAAGCCCAGGAAACTTCATGCTTCCTTGTACACCGCCCATACTACTTACCGTTATTACATGTGACCCTTCAGACATATACGGAAGTACTTTTCGCGTAAGCTCTGCAACGCCAAATACATTGACTTTGTACACCGCTTCAAAATCGTCCATGGTCGTTTCGGCAAATGGCTTGTTTAATAACGCTCCTGCATTATTAATTAAAATATCTACCCCTTCCCAATCACTTTCTATAAAATCAGTTACTTTTTGAAAATGAGATGCTTCCGTGATATCAAAAGAGAAAGCTGTAATATTTTGCTTATTCAGGAGTTTACACGGGATTTCATTTCGCGAAAGCGCAAGAACCTGATGCCCTTGATTTGCTAGTATTTGAACAAGTTCATATCCTATCCCTCTACTAGTTCCTGTGACAATAATTCTTTTCATTAGTTCTTGATTTCATTCATTTTAATCTCCTGCGTAGGCGTACTTGCCATACGCTCTAATCCTGGAATAAGTTTCTGTATGGTTTCTTCCATGAACGGAATATCCATTTTATCTGCCTCGTCACCTACAGCGTGATAATGATCATAGTTTGTAAAATCAAAAGAAGAAATGGTATGTGCAGGAATCCCAAATTCTTGATAAAACGGGTAGTTATCACTACGTCTAAAGAGATTAAATTCTTTGGCTTTTGGCAAGAAACCTATTACCTTTTCTCTTGCGTATTCATTAAATTTTGCAGGCATATTTGAAAGATCATATCCAGAGATATACACCAAATGATCTTTTTCTTTCATAGGCACGCCAATCATTTCTATATTAAACATCACATATGGAGTGATGTTTTCTTTTTTAAGTCGTTTTGCTAAATGCTTTGAGCCTAACAATCCTTTTTCTTCGGCAGAATATAATGTAAAAATAATGGTGCGTTTATTTGATTTTGCTTTCGCGAAATGATCTGCAAGTGCCAATACAGCGGTTGTTCCTGCTGCATTATCATTAGCGCCATTTGCAATCGTATCATCCCCCACAGGCTTTGCATTTCCAATATGATCATAATGAGCACCGATGATAATAATCTCATTTTTTAATACAGGATCATTTCCTTCTACAACGCCTACAATATTAAAAGCATCTTTTTCTTTTGCTTTAAAGTTATCTCTGTAGACAGAAAAATAAGGAGCAACACCGGCACTTTTAAAACGTGCTTCTATAAACTGTGCTGCAATTTCTATTCCTGCACTTCCGGTATCTCTTCCTTGTAACTCATCTGCAGCTAAAAACTCAATCGTTTTTTTTACAGAAGTCATTTTCTTGATATTCGGAAACACCATAGTTACCTGATCTTTTGTAGGATCTGGCTTGGGTGCATCCGGCACTTTTACTGATGACGGCGGCGGCG
>JBLHOX010000002.1:0-30153 GCA_047623725.1 Dokdonia sp.
GGATTGTCTACTAATTTTTTTAAAATAGCTAACGTACCGTCGTGTGTATATCCTAACATTTCTTCCCAGCGTCCATAATACATGTTTATAAGTGCTTCATATTCTGGAAATAAAGCAATACGTTCCTGAGTGGCTTGTGCTATAGGATATCCTGCATCTTGATGGACATTCCAATCCCAAGCACAGATATGATTTAAAAACCAATCCATCTTTGCGCGATCGCCTCTAAACTCTTTGAGGTATACGTATTCAGGACTCCAGTCTATTAAGACGCCTCCTAAATCAAATATGATTGTTTTTATTTCTTTCATGTATTTACGTAGCTATTATGGAACACTAACCATTAGTATAATTAGTGCAATATAGCATACTGTTGATACCCATAATCTTATGTCTTTTTTCTCTATTTTTATAAAACTTATAAATATACAAAAAAAAACCAACTATAAAAATGAAATAATTTATTGTAATTAATGCAAATTGTATCGGGAAAGGTGCAAAGTATTGTTTTGTAATTGTCGATTGGTATATAAAATAATACAAAAGGACTTGAATCATAATGATTACAACTAAAAATTGGAAAGCCCATTTGTTGTACATTATTCTTATACAAACTACAATTGGTCACTTTCTTCTTCTTTTTGCCCCATCGCCATAAGGTAGCTCTTTAAAAATGCATCTATCTCTCCGTCTAGGACCTTTTCTGGTTGTCTATACTCATAGTTAGTACGGTGGTCTTTTACGCGTCTATCATCTAGTACATAGGATCTTATTTGTGATCCCCATTCTATTTTCATTTTACTTGCTTCTATATCCTGACGCGCCTCCATACGTTTACGTAATTCGATTTCATATAACTGAGAGCGTAGCATTTTTAAGGCAGTCGCTCTATTGTCGTGCTGTGATCTACTATCAGAACAGGATATTTTTATACCACTTGGAAAGTGGGTAAGCTGTACTTTGGTCTCTACTTTGTTTACATTCTGACCTCCAGCACCCGATGATCTGGCGGTGACAATTTCATAATCTGCAGGATTAATATCAATCTCTATGGTATCATCTACAAGAGGGTATACATATACAGAAGCAAAAGAGGTATGACGTTTTGCATTGCTATCAAAAGGAGAGATACGTACCAATCTGTGTACGCCATTTTCGCCTTTTAGCCAACCAAAAGCAAATTCTCCATCTATTTCTAGTGTTACGGTATTAATACCTGCAACATCATCTTCTTGAAAGTTGAGTTCTTTTACTTTATATCCTTTTTTCTCTGCCCACATTAAATACATACGCATGAGCATTGCTGCCCAGTCACATGCTTCGGTACCACCAGCTCCTGCTGTAATTTGTAAAACAGCACTCATCTCATCACCTTCTTCAGAAAGCATGTTTCTGAATTCAATATTTTCTAATAAATCTGCTGTAGTGTCATATTGACTTTGAACTTCTTCTTCTGAAGCGTCACCATCTTTGGCAAATTCATATAATACTTCGAGGTCTTCGGTTTGTGATTTTACAGTGGTGTAATCTTTTACCCATTTTTTCTTAGAGCGAAGCAGTTTCATAAAAGCTTCGGCTTCTTTGGGATTATTCCAGAAATTTGGGTCAAATGTTTTTTCTTCTTCGTTAGCGATTTCTATAAGCTTACGATCTATGTCAAAGATATCTCCTTAAGCTTTCTATACGCTCTTGGAGTGATTTTAATTGTTCTAATGTAATCATAGTTTATAAAAGTTGACTTCAAAAATAGAAGATTACAACAGAACTCCAATGATTAATACGAGATACTTATTAAGTTTTATTTCCCACCGTAGTCTCTTTTCTATTTTATGCACAATTTGTTTGTTATTATTTCAACTATAATCGATGTGTCTTTGTTAGGATACTCATGTCTTTGAAGCCTTTAAACAAGGCTGTTTAAGTACGCATAGATAGAAATGCATGGTAGCGGTATATCATTGGTTAAATCCTATGATCCTTCCTAATGGATACCTGTTTATATTTTATAAGGGGAGAATTTTAATTCCGCTTTCGCGAAAGCGCACAAACCCCTATCTTAGGTCTCTTCAAAATATAAGTGAGATGAGAAAGACGATACTAGTATCTGTGATAGCATTATTTTATGGGCTCATGGCTAACGCCCAATTCTTAGAAGGAAATACCAATCTTACCACACAAGAGGGCTATTTTAAAATGCATTATGATGAGAGTAAAGACAAGGTATACCTTGAGGTCAATAAAATTGATCAAGAGTTCCTGTATGTACACTCATTGCGCACAGGTCTTGGCTCTAATGATATAGGATTGGATAGAGGACAGCTAGGAGGTTCTGCTATTGTATATTTCAAGAAGACAGGTAATAAGTTATTACTCGTACAACCGAATCAAAATTATAGAGCAAATACATCTAATGCTTTAGAAAATAGATCTATAAAAGAAGCTTTTGCGACTTCTGTATTATATGGTTTTCCTATTGTAGAAACAAAGAACGATACCTACCTGATTGATTTTACGCCATTTTTAATGGAAGATACACATGGTGTGGCTAATCGTTTAAAGCGTCTAAAAGAAGGGACGTATAAAATTGATAAAATGCGAAGTGCACTAGCTATGGAGCGTACTAAGAGTTTTCCTAAAAACTCAGAATTTGAAGCTTTATTGACATTTAAGGGTCAGCCAACAGGTATAAACCTTAGAACGGTTGCTCCCAATGCTTCATCGATATCACTGGTACAACATTATTCTTTTGTAGCGTTACCGGATGATGGATTTACTCCGAGATCTTTTGATCCTAGAGCAGGAAATATATCAACTACATATTTAGATTATGCAACGCCAATACAAGAACCTATCCAAAAACGATATGCCAATAGACACCGTTTAGAAAAAAAGAATCCTAATGCGGCGGTAAGCGAAGCAGTGGAGCCTATTATTTATTATTTAGACCCTGGAACTCCCGAGCCTGTACGATCTGCCTTATTAGAAGGTGCTCGTTGGTGGAATCAAGCGTATGAGTCTATTGGTTTTAAAGATGCGTTTCAGGTACAGATGTTACCAGATAATGCAGATCCTATGGATTTACGCTATAATGTGATACAATGGGTACATCGTAGCACAAGAGGTTGGAGTTATGGAGCGAGTGTTACAGACCCAAGAACAGGAGAGATTATTAAAGGGCACGTGAGTTTAGGAAGTTTACGGATACGTCAAGATTTTCTCATTGCACAAGCGCTTATGAATAAGCCTTTTGCACAAAGTGATTCAAATTATGGACCTATGCTTGAAATGGCTTTAGCGCGTATACGACAGCTTAGTGCTCATGAAGTAGGACATACGATTGGTTTTGCACACAACTTTGCAGCAAGTCCTAATGGTAGAGCTAGTGTGATGGATTATCCGCATCCTACATTACGATTAAAGAATGGGGTTGTTGATTTTTCTGATGCGTACGCTACAGGAATAGGAGCATGGGATAAAGTGACTGTGGGCTATAGTTATGGTATTGTGCCTGCTGGTATGGCGGAGGCTGACTATTTAAACTCCGTGCTTGAAACGGCAGAGAAGAGTGGGTTGCGTTATATCACAGATAGTGATGCTAGACCACAAGGAGGCGCACATTATAAAGCGCATCTATGGGATAATGGAATGCAAGCAGATGAGGAGCTGGAGAATGTATTAGCTTTACGTAAGCAAGCAATTACCAATTTCTCAGTAGATAATATACGTACAGGTGAGCCGTATTCTGTTCTTGAAGATATTTTTGTACCACTATACTTTTACCATCGCTATCAAACAGAAGCTGCTGTAAAAATGATAGGAGGACTTGATTATAATTATGCAGTAAAAGGAGATGCTCACCTAAAGGTAACAGAAGTGCTGGATGTGAAGAAACAGAAGCAAGCACTTGAGAGTGTGCTCAAAACACTGAAAGCAAGCACACTTATGATTCCTAAAGATAAACTGGCATTATTTCCGCCAAGAGCTCAAGGGTACTATCGTACGCGAGAGAGTTTTAAAAGTAAGACAGGTGTTGTGTTTGATGCTTTAAGTGCTCCCGCTACGGCGAGTGATATGACTTTAGGACTCTTATTACATCCTGAACGCGCTAACCGACTCGTGCAACAAAAAGCACTAGATGTAAAACAATTAGGTTTACAAGATATGTTAGAAGCCCTAGCTGAGGAAACGGTCTTGTTTTCTGAAAAAGATGCCTACAAAAATGAAGTGCAAACGACTATCAATTATAATGTAGTAAAACACTTATTAAATCTGTATGTACATCCTAATGCGATTCCGCAGACAAAAGCAACGGTGAAGTATGTATTACGTTCTGTAATAACGCCTTCTTTAAATAGTAGTGATGTTAATGAGATGAACATCAAAGATCAAATTGAAAAGACATTACAAAAGCCAGAAACATTTAAGGTAATCCCTTCTCCAAAGATTCCGGATGGATCTCCTATAGGATGCTTTCAAGAATAAGAGGAATTGTTTTACTAATTATATTCAAATAATCAATTGCTATACTTTTTATGAAAATAGATTTACGATCAGATACACTTACCAAGCCAACCCCAGCGATGTTGGATTTTATGATGAATGCAGAAGTAGGGGATGATGTATATAAAGAAGACCCTTCTGTAAATGAGTTAGAGCGTCGTATTGCTGATATGTTTGGGATGGATAGCGCGTTGTATTTCCCGACAGGGAGTATGACAAACCAAGCAGCTATAAAAATTCATACCCAACCCGGAGAACAACTCATTGCCGATGCCTATGCACATGTATATAACTATGAAGGAGGAGGCGTTTCTTTTAATAGCGGTGTTTCCTGTAAACTGTTATCAGGGAATAGGGGGATGATTACAGCTTCACAGGTAGAAGAGGCTATCAACCCACCTGATTTTTATCATAGTCCGCTTACTACTTTAGTATGTTTGGAAAATACAACAAACAAAGGCGGTGGTGCTTGTTATGATTTTGAAGAAATTAAAAAAATCAAAAAGGTATGCGAACATCATCAACTAGGACTTCATTTAGATGGCGCTCGTTTATGGAATGCAATGGTGGCTAATGACGAGAATCCTAAGGATTACGGAGCTATTTTTGATACTATTTCTGTATGCTTATCTAAAGGATTAGGAGCCCCTATGGGATCTGTTTTAGTAGGAAAGCAACAATTTATGGATAAGGCGATCCGAGTGCGTAAAATATTAGGAGGAGGCATGCGTCAAGTAGGGTATATGGCTGCTGCGGGTATTTATGCCTTAGATCATCATATAGATAGAATGCATGTTGATCATCAAAGAGCAAAAGAGTTAGGAGCTCAATTAGAAGGGTTAGATGCCATTGCCTCTGTTGAAGTTATTGATACAAATATTGTAATTTTTAAACTTTTAGAAGGACCTTCAAAACAAAAATTCATAGATGAGTTATCTAATGAAAAGATAGCTATAAGTGATATGGGGCAGGGAAAATTACGTATCGTAACTCATCTGGATTATACAGAATCAGATCATGAACGTTTCTTGTCATTTTTAGGAAATTTTAAATAGAATTACAACTTTGTAAACAAAAAACATATCATTTGTGTTTTTTGACGATTTTTTTGTGTTTTTTATCTATGTTAAAGGTATCACAAAATGTAATGTATGAGATGTTAAAATGAATCGCATACTTTTGCATTAAATATGATTTCCAACACATTAACTTTAAACTATCAATTATTATGAAGAAAATTTTATTATTATGTTCTGTTTTTGGTTTAGTCTTCGCTTCTGCACAAGCTCAAGATTTACCATCAAACCCAGAACCGGGAAAATGTTATGTACGTTGTACGACTCCAGATATTTATGAAACTCAAACTGTGTAAGTCCAAAAGACACCAGCTTACAAAGTATTAAAAGCGGTTCCTGCTCAATACGAAACTCAGACAGAGAGAGTATTAGTTAAGGAAGCATCTAAGCGTCTTAAAGTGATACCAGCTACATATAAAACTGAAACGGTATCTTATCTTAAAAGTACTACTGGTTCTTCTTTGAGAATTGTGCCAGCTTCTTTTTCTAACGCATCAGAAACTATCGAAACTAAATCTGCGTATGCGCAGTGGGAATTAGGTGCTCCAGCTCCTGATTGTGCTTCTAGTAATCCAGACGATTGTCGTTACTGGTGTTACAAAGGATATCCAGCAGAATATCAAACAGTTTCTACACGCACACTTGCTGCAGATGCAGCTGTTCAATCTACTTCAGGTAGATCTAAAGATGCTACTTATACAAAAAGAGTAGTTGATCAACCAGCTCGTGTAGTTGAAGAAGAAATTCCAGCTGAATTTGCTAATATTACTAAAACGGTACTTTCTAGAGATGCATCAACTACAGAAGAAGTAGTAGCTGCAACGTATACTACAGTATCTAAAGAAGTTCTTAAGCAAAAAGGAGGATTAACTACTTGGAGAGAAGTAGAATGTGCTCTTGTTGAGTACCAAGCACTTCCTATTAACTGGAACTTAAATAGTGCTACACTTACATCTGCTGCTAAAAATATAATCGATACTCGTTTATTACCATTATTAGCTCAAAACCCAGGTGTAAAATTAGAGATTGCATCACATACTGATTCTAGAGGTAACAACTCTGCTAATCAAGATCTTTCTGAGCGTCGTGCACAATCAGTAGCTAATTACTTAATTTCTAAAGGAATTAATAATAGCTTACTAGTTGCAAATGGATTTGGAGAGCGCAGACTTAAAAACAGATGTGCTGATGGAGTTTCTTGTACTGAGCGTCAACACGCTGCAAACAGAAGAACTGAATTCCGTTTAATAAACAACTAAGATTGTTTAGATTACATAAATCAACCAAACGAAAAAGCGTTTCTTCATTGAAACGTTTTTTTTTATTTATAAAGATTTTACTTATAAAGATTTTACCGTAAAGTAATCTTTTGAAAATATAGTTTTTCTTAGTACGCTTTCGCGAAAGCGTATATAGTATCTTATACTTTAAGAAGCTTGATATCGTAGCTAATTAAACGTTGTTAATTTGATCAAGTACTTTTAATAAAATAGCACATCCTTCACGTATTTCGTCTTCAGAGATGGTTAAGGGAGGAGTTATCCTAATAGCTCTTTGTTCAAAAAGTAACCAAAATAAAATAAGCCCTTCTTCTTGACATTTTAAAATGACTTGCGATGTAATCTCTGCACTAGGAGTAAGAGCGGCTAGCATCAAACCTTTTCCTCGTATCTCAGTAAGTAGTGGATGGATTAAAAGATCTCTGAAAAGCTGCTCTTTTTTAAGGGTATCTTCTATGAGTGTAGTTTCTGTAATCTCTTGTAAAGTCGCTAGGGCAGCAGCAGCAATTACAGGATGTCCTCCAAAGGTTGTAATATGTCCTAACTTAGGGTTGTCTGATAGTAGCTGCATATTCTCATAAGAAGACGTAAAAGCCCCTATAGGCATACCGCCTCCCATACCTTTGCCCATCACTAAAATATCTGGTACGACATCGTAATGCTCAAATCCAAAAAGTTTTCCAGTACGTCCAAAACCTGGTTGAATTTCGTCGAGAACGAGTAATGCTCCTACAGTCTGGCAACGTTCTTTGACCTTTTTTAAGAAATCACGTTGAGGTTCAATAAAGCCAGCACCTCCTTGTATCGTCTCAAGAATTACAGCGGCTGTCTTTGTTGTGATTCGTTCTAGGTATTTCTCACAGTTAAATTTTATAAAAGAAACACCTCCTATAACAGGTCTGAATGGTGCTACGCGTTCTTCTAAACTCATAAGACTTAATGCACCATAAGAATTTCCGTGATATGCATCTAGCGCTGCAATAATTTCTGTACGTCCTGTAACTCTTCGGGCTAATTTGATAGCGCCATCAATGGCTTCTGTACCACTATTTACCAAATAGGTACTGTTTAAAGAATCAGGTAATAGTGAAGCTAATAATTTTGATAGTTGGACTGGAGTTTCTTGTATATATTCTCCATATACCATCACATGAAGGTAAGAATCCAGTTGTTTATGAATAGCCTTTTTTACTCTAGGATGTTGGTGCCCTAAGCTGCACGCAGAAACTCCTGCAACAAAATCTAGATATCTTTTTCCATTTTTGTGGTAGATATAACAACCTTCTGCACGATCTACTTCAAAACTTAAAGGATGAGGTGTTGTTTGTGCTTGGTACTTTAGGAAATCAGATTTCATACTTGAGGTATCGTTATTATCCGTCTCCTTTCTTTTTTTTCTTTTTAGGATTTAAAAGTCTCGGAGTTGTATTTTCTTTTGTAGAAGAAGTTGCCTTATTCTTATTAATCAGTTGTTCCCTTTGGCGTTTTGTAGCTTCATCTTCTTCTTCTGTACCTAGTTTAGGCTTGTCTTCTTCTCGATTTGATAATTCCTTTTCAGAAAGGGTAGAAGCACTAGGTGTCTCAGGATCTCCTTCTTCAGTTTCTTCAAAGAAATCAGTATCAATAACAGGTAATGGAATCCCTTGTATTTTTGTAAGTGTAAAAGGAGGCTCTCCCTTAAAAATATCTTCTTTAGATAAGAGTCGCTCATCTCCTCGCCATTCAAAATTATCAAAAGTTTGTTGTTGTTGTATAAATTGTGACTCTGGCCATATATTACCTCCAGGGTTTTTATACTTTATAACCTCGTCTATTGCCTTATCTTTAAATAGGATCGTAATAGTGGCAGACTTGCTTTTATCAATTCCTTGTAACTCTCCACTTTCTTCTCGCATATACACAATGCTTTCTGCATTGTTAATAATATTTACAGAGTCAAGCTGATTCTGTTTATTAAAAAAGCCAAAGAGTTTTTGACCCTTTACCTGATTATAACCATCTATAGAATCTTTTTGAACGATAAAAGCATTATTAAATACTTTTAAAGAATCCAGTTTTTCTGTCACCACATTATTCACAAGGTGTATGCTGTCTCCCGTAATCTGATTTGCTTCGTTCCACAAGATAGGTCTTCGTATCATCTGTGTAAGCCCCGTCTTTTGATTGATATGTATAGAATCACACTTACCACTCATATCACTTTTAAACATATGTACGTTGTAAAAACCTCTTACAATTCTGTTCTCAGGTTTTCCTGTGACAATAAGTTTATCTCCGTGTATGTATATAGAATCACCTTCTTGCTCTGTAATGGCAACCGCACGTTGGGTGATGAAGACAGAATCTTTAGCTCGATATACTTCGGCATAATGCCCTTTGATTAGACTTTTATTTAAGGTGTCTTTTACTCTAATATTGTTTGTAGCACTGGCAAAATTTGTGGTCCTATCAAAATAGAGACTATCTCCATACACTTGCCTAGTGTCATAGTCTATACGAGAGTTTTTTACAAAATAACCATAATCATTTTTGGTATCGTAAAATCCTCGTTCGCAATATACTTTGGAAGTTTCACTTGTAATGGTTGTAGAGCCATAGAGATATGCGTGTTCTGTCTCGCTATAAAAATCTAATTGCTCACTATTAATGACATATTCAGGATTGGTGACCTCAACATTACTTATAAAGGATATCTTATCTTCTTCAAGGTAATAGCGTCCAATACGACTGGTAATTTTACTATTAGGGGAGGTAACAACGCCACCTGTACGATAATAGGATTGCTGTTTGACGCGATCAAAATACATCGTATCTGTAGTGACTACCGTCGTATCTTTTTTAAGCCATACTTTACCAGCAGCAAAAGCAAATTTTGTATCTCCATTATACTCAGCATAGCGACTACGCATAGAGACAGAATCCCCTTGTTTCATTTTTACATTTCCCAAAGCTCTTACAAAGTTTTCTTTTTTGTAATAAAAAGCAAGGTCACACCACATTTCTACGCCATCGTGCTCTATGTATATTTGATTATTTGATTTTTGAAAAACAATGGCTCCTGGATACTTTTCTTCATTGATGCGTTCAATATCAGAAGTAATATTGATCTCTTTGCGTTCTTGAGTATACGCTTTCGCGAAAGCAAAAACAACAACAATCACTGTAAGTATATATTTTTTGATATGCATTATAGCAAAAATAAACAAATTGGGTTCTGAAAGCGTTAATGAAGTGTCAAAAGGTGATATTCTATAAAAAAACCCGCAATTTATTACAATTGCGGGTTTGTATTCTATAAAGAGAGTCTCTTATCTCAAAATGGTCTGTGTACGATCTGGTCCTACAGAAACAATTTTAATAGGAATTTCTAATTCTTTTTCTAAAAAGTCAATGTAGTCATTTAACTCCTTAGGAAACTGATCAACATTTCTCATTTTGGTTAAATCTTCTTTCCAACATGGAAACTCAGTGTATATAGGAGTTACATTTTCTGGTTCAATATTATAGGGTAAGTGCGTAATTGTTTTGCCTTTGTATTTGTAAGCAGTACATACTTTTAAGGTATCAAACCCAGAAAGGACATCACCTTTCATCATATTGAGTTGTGTAACGCCATTTACTTCACACGTATATTTCAACGCTACAAGGTCTAACCATCCACAACGACGCGGGCGTCCTGTAACTGCTCCAAATTCACGACCTACTTTTGCCATCTCTGCACCTACTTCATCAAATAATTCTGTTGGGAAAGGTCCAGATCCTACACGTGTAGTATAGGCTTTAAAAATCCCATATACATCCTTTACTTTGTTAGGTGCAATACCTAAACCAGTACAAGCACCTGCTGCTGTAGTGTTTGATGATGTTACAAATGGATAGGTTCCAAAATCGATGTCTAATAAAGAACCTTGAGCCCCTTCAGCAAGAATTGTTTTTCCAGCTTTTATGGCTTGGTTTAAATATTCTTCACTGTCTATGAAGGTGAGTTCTTTAAGTCTTGTTACAGAATCAAAGAATTCGGTTTCCATTTCTTGTAGATCATATTGTATATCTACATTATAAAATGAAATCATGGCTTCGTGCTTATCAGCAAGGTTACGGTATTTTGTCTTCCAATCAGATAATTCTAAATCTCCAACTCGTATACCATTCCTACCGGTTTTGTCCATGTAGGTGGGGCCTATACCTTTTAAAGTAGAACCTATTTTTGCTTTCCCTTTGCTGGCTTCACTAGCGGCATCTAATAATCGATGTGTAGGAAGTATTAAATGTGCTTTGCGGGATATAATTAATTTTGCTTTATAATCAATATCAAATTGATCTAAGCCTTCTAATTCTTTTATAAAAACAACAGGATCAATGACAACGCCATTTCCTATAACATTCATCGCTGTTTTATGGAAAATACCAGATGGAATTGTTCTTAAGACATGTTTTATACCATCAAATTCTAAGGTGTGCCCAGCATTTGGACCGCCTTGAAATCTAGCGATAATGTCATAATCTTTGGTAAGTACGTCTACAATTTTTCCTTTTCCTTCGTCGCCCCATTGGAGCCCTAGTAGTAAGTCTACTGCCATTCGTATATATTAATTAGAGGTGTTTTTCTTTCCGTAAAAATAAAGAGAGTGTTTATCTATAGTGATATCAAAAACTTCTTCAATGGTTTTCTTAATAGCTTGAATACGCGGATCACAAAACTCAATAACTTCACCACTCGATAAGATCACGTGATCGTGTTGCTTATCAAAGTAGGACTTTTCGTATTGTGCCTGTGTATTTCCAAATTGATGCTTACGTACCAATCCGCATTCCAATAAAAGTTCTATAGTATTATAAAGAGTCGCACGACTTACACGATAATTTTTGTTTTTCATGTTGATATAAAGAGACTCTATATCAAAGTGCTCATCGTTGTTGTATATCTCCTGTAAAATAGCGTAGCGCTCAGGGGTTTTACGATGTCCTTTTTCTTCTAAGTATGTTGTAAAAACATTTTTTACAACTTCTTGATCCTTGTTTATGGTAGAATTTACACTCATAGTGCTATTAAAGATGTAAAGTTACGGAATTATAATCGAGTGACTTTGTCAATTCCATTGATTTTTTTAAGATTATCCATTAACTTTTTAAGATGTTCTTTGTTTTGAACAATAACGGTAATATTACCATTAAAGATACCGCCATTTGTTGTAAAACTAATGCCCTTAATATTTACGTGCATATGGTCAGAAATCTCTTTTGTAACGTCGTTTACAAGTCCTTGTGCATCAATACCAGTAAGACGTATATCTACCTTATGTCCTTGTGCACTGGAGTCTATCCATTTTGCTGGCAACACCCGATACGCATATTTACTTCGCATAGAGATAGCATTAGGACAGTTGTTTTTGTGAACTTTAATACCTTCATTTATGGTCGTAAACCCAAATACGGGATCACCAGGGATAGGATTACAACAGTTTGAAAACTTATAATCTAGTTGTTGCTCATCTGTCCCAAATACAAGATCGTCATATTTATTAGTAATTTCATCTCGATCTACATTTTCTAATGAGGTAGGTTTCCTTATTTTATTTTTAAAAAAGCTCATAAAAGCATTGCTACGTTGTGTAGCAAACTCCTTGATCATTTTATTGTCAATAGTGCCTATTCCGATTCGATAAAAAAGATCTAAACTTGTATTTAATTTAAAATAAGATACCAGTTCATTAATGGTCTTTTCGTTGAGCTGTATCTTTTGAGATTTTAGCTTTCGCGAAAGAATTACTTTCCCTTCAGAAGCAGTTTCTTTTTTCTCATCTTTTAGAGATGACTTAATCTTTGCTCTTGCTCTAGCTGTTGTGGCATAATCTAGCCAGTTATTTGTAGGTTTCGCTTGATCAGAAGTAATGATTTCTACTTGATCACCACTTTTTAGTTCATGACTTAGCGGCACCAATTTTCCATTTACGCGACCTCCTCTGGTGTGCAAGCCTACTTCGGTATGAACACTAAAAGCAAAATCTAAGGGAGTGGCGCCTTTCGGTAATGATTTAAGTTCTCCTTGAGGTGTAAAAACAAAAATCTCTTTATTGTATAAATTTAGTTTGAAGTTTTCTACAAAATCAACCGCATTGGTATCTGGATTTTCTAATGCTTCTTGTAATCTATTAATCCATTCATCTAGGCCTTTATCTCCATCATCACCTTGTTTGTATTTAAAGTGTGCAGCATATCCTTTTTCGGCAATCTCGTTCATGCGTTCAGAACGTATCTGGACTTCTACCCATCTTCCCTTAAGCCCCATTACGGTAATATGAAGCGCTTCATACCCTGTAGTCTTAGGAGACGATATCCAATCTCTTAAACGTGTAGGATTAGGTCTAAAGTGATCAGTAACAATAGAATATATTTTCCAAGCTAAAAATTTCTCATTAGCAACGTCACTTTTGTATATAATACGAATCGCAAATTTGTCATAGATTTCATCAAAGCTTATCCCTTGATTCATGATTTTACGTCGTATACTATAAATAGATTTAGGACGCCCTTTTATCTCATATTCTAGTCCTTCTAAATTGAGAGAATCTTCAATGACCTTTTTGAAATCTTTTATGTATTTATCCTGATCTTCTTTACTTTCCTTTATTCTAGCTCTAATGTCCTTATATACATCAGGCTCTGTGTATTTAAGACTTAAGTCTTCGAGTTCTGTTTTGATATTGTAAAGACCCATTCTATGAGCAAGTGGCGCATAAATATAAAGTGTCTCACTAGAAATCTTTACCTGTTTGTCAGGTCGCATGGCATCCATTGTTTGCATATTATGCAAACGATCTGCTATTTTAATAATGATCACTCTTGGGTCATCATTAATCGTCAATAACATTTTCCGGAAGTTTTCTGCCTGTAGGGAAACGTCTCTATCTTTTTTGAGATTGGATATCTTTGTTAGCCCATCTACAATACGGGCAACCGTTTCTCCAAAAAGTTGCTCAATATCAGCAAGCGTATATTCGGTATCTTCAACGACATCGTGTAGAAGGGCAGCGGCAATTGAAGTAGCATCGAGTCCTATCTCACTAGCTACTATTTGTGCCACTGCTAGTGGATGAAATACATAGGCTTCTCCAGACTTACGGCGTTGGTCTTTATGTGCATCTACAGCAATTTCAAATGCTTTGCGGATCATTTTCTTGTCCTCAGTAGTAAGCATCTGATAACTTATGCGCAGTAGTTTTTTATACTGGCGTGTGAGTTCTTTATTCTCAGCTTCTATGTACTCTTTTGTAAGCTCCATATAAGGTAACTAATGTAATGCTTTATATGTAAAAGACAATGCAAAAAGTATTCCCTTATTAACAATGTCATACACAAAGTAAAGAAAACATTATTTTTTGATATGTGACTCACGATTACTATTTGTTATCTTCGTCCGAAATTCAAATATATGAGCATTTTTTATGTCCTTATAGGGTTATTATTACTAGTAGTAGGAGGAGAGTTCTTAGTACGATCTTCTGTAGGACTGTCATTTAAACTTAAGTTATCCAAAATGGTGATTGGACTCACGGTGGTTTCTTTTGCAACCTCTGCACCCGAACTGTTAGTAAGCTTGCAGGCTGCTTATGATGGGCTTTCTGATATTGCTCTTGGTAATGTAATAGGGTCTAATATTGCTAATATAGGATTAGTATTAGGTATTACAGCAATTATATCTTCACTTACGGTAGATCGCGATTTTTACCGTTTCAATTGGCCTGTGATGTTACTTTTTTCTATAGCACTTTATTTTCTGCTAAGTAATGACAAAATGCTTACACGGGTAGAAGGGATTGGATTAGTATCTTGTCTTGTAATTTACCTTTTTGTATTAATAAGAAGAGCTCGTAAGAAGAACAAGGAGGTTGATGGAGATGGTGTAGATGGTGTGGATGATGGACTTGCAAAGAGTTCTTATTTTAAAATTTTTATATGGTTAGCTATTGGAGGAACAGCTTTGTATTTTGGTTCAGAATGGTTAGTTAAAGGAGCTACAGCGTTAGCAAAAGCAGTAGGAGTAAGCGATTATGTAATCTCTATAACGGTTATTGCCATTGGGACTAGTGTACCAGAATTGGCAGCTTCCGTTATTTCGGCTCTTAAAAAAGAGAAAGCAATTTCACTAGGAAACCTTATAGGGTCTAACATTTTTAATATCGCTTCTGTTTTGGGAGTTACTTCAATTATAAAACCTATTTCTGTAATAGATGATGCTATTTTGTCTACCAATATTTTTTGGATGATTGGCTTTGCAGCTATTATACTACCGTTGTCTTTTATTCCAAAACGTCTAGAATTATCAAGATATAAAGGATTAATCTTATTTGTTGCTTATGTCATATTTATAGGACTTACTTTTTTGTAGGACGGATCAGAAATTCATGATTTGGCATGAAAAAGAATTGTACCTCATGTAATATCGAGAAGAATAGAATATATGGACGATAACCTGAACCAAATCAAAACGGATGTTTATGATATATGCGGTCTTGAGATTTCGGACTTCAAACTTGAACCAGAAAGTAAAGAATATGACGCCTGCAGGTTTACATTGAATAGAAGGAATGTTATAAGTAGAAATGCTAAAATTACACCTAAGAAAGTTGGGCAGTTTGTAACATTTTGGAAGCGAAATGGAAACGGACCCATTGAACCTTTTAATGAAACCGATCTAATAGATTTTTATGTGGTAAACGTGCGGACAAAAAATGACTTCGGTCAATTTGTTTTTCCTAAATCTATACTGATTAAAAAAGGGATCATCTCAATAGAAAAGAAAGAAGGAAAGAGAGCATTTCGAGTGTATCCAAAATGGGATATTACAAAAAGTAAACAAGCAGAACGTACTCAGAAATGGCAATTGGATTATTTCTATGAAATTAACTCTTCAACAGACTTAGAAAAGGTTTTCAAATTGTATAAAATGGAATAGTTTTGTAAAGAAAATGAACCTTCAACAGGAAACGTAGCCATTCGCAGTTCTATTTATTCTTTATATGCTTTCGCGAAAGCGTATAAAATATAAAACCATAAAAAAACCCTGTCAGTACTACTAACAGGGTTTCTTTTGAATTAAACAGAATAACTAATTAAAGCTTTGCGCTTTTTACAGTCTTTATAATACGACCCGCAATTTTGTATGGATCTCCATTTGAAGCTGGACGACGGTCTTCTAACCATCCTTTCCATCCTTGCTCTACCGTGATAATAGGAATACGAATAGAAGCACCACGATCTGATACTCCGAAAGTAAAGTCGTGGATAGATGCAGTCTCGTGAAGACCTGTTAAACGTTGATCATTATAAGCTCCGTATACAGCGATATGTTCTTTTGTAACTGGGCGGAATGCTTCACATATTTTACTATACGTTTCTTCAGAGCCACATGTACGTAGTGTTGTGTTTGAGAAATTAGCATGCATACCAGATCCATTCCAATCTCCTTTTACAGGTTTTGGGTGATACTCAATATACCATCCGTATTGTTCTGTAAGACGATCGAGTAGGTAACGAGCTATCCAGATTTCATCTCCAGCTATTTTTGCGCCTTTTGCAAACAATTGGAATTCCCATTGTCCAGAAGCAACTTCTTGATTGATTCCTTCAAAGTTAAGACCTGCAGCAATACATAAATCTGCATGCTCTTCTACAAAATCACGTCCGTGTGTATTTCTACCACCTACAGAACAGTAATACATTCCTTGTGGCCCTGGGTATCCGCCTACAGGAAAACCTAATGGTAATTGTGTAGCCGTGTCCATAATGAAATACTCTTGCTCAAATCCGAACCAAAAATCATTATCATCATCATCTATTTTTGCTCTATGGTTAGACTCATGCGCTGTACCATCTGCTTTTAAAACCTCAGTCATTACAAGAAATCCATCATTACGTTGTGGATCAGGATAAATAGCTACAGGCTTTAATAAACAATCTGATGCTCCACCAGATGCTTGTTTTGTTGACGAACCATCAAAAGACCATATTGGACAATCTTCTAATTTTCCACTAAAGTCATTTACAACCTTAGTTTTACTTCTCATGTTTTGAGTAGGTGTGTATCCATCTAGCCAGATGTACTCTAATTTGGATTTGCTCATAACGGCATGTTTTTTTTACAATTAAAGCGCAAATATATAATTAATATATAATCTGTCTATTTTTTATGGGGGTAATTATTAAAAATTAAACTTTATTTGTTAACAGCCCCTAAAAATTATAGGGTGTGCAATAATAAGGTGTATATTTTTTCAAATACTCGTATATTTGCCTTTAAATTACATGATTCTTAATTTTTAAATGTAAACCTATGCCAATCCTCAGATTTCAAGCACTTCATGATGTACAAAATCGTCCTGTTCAAGTTGTCAAAGAAGAAGGACGCCGGTCTTTATCCTATAACATGAATGTATTTGGAGAACAAGCAATGCGTCAACATCTTCCTATAGCTGCCTTTGGAAATGTTACAGAAGCCATAGATAAAGGGAAGAAAATAGATCGTATTACTGCCGATGCTGTCGCTACAGGTATGAAAACTTGGGCTTTAGACAAAGGTGCGACCCATTATACACATTGGTTTCAACCTCTTACGGGTGCAACGGCAGAGAAACACGATGCCTTTCTTGAAATAACAACAGATGGGCATGTGATTGAAAAATTTGGTGGAGCACAATTAGTACAACAAGAACCAGACGCATCTAGTTTTCCTAGTGGAGGGATACGTAACACCTTTGAGGCTAGAGGGTATACAGCTTGGGATCCTACATCTCCAGCATTTATTTATGATACTACGTTATGTATTCCAACGGTTTTTGTAGCATATACAGGAGAAGCACTGGATTATAAGACGCCTTTATTAAAAACGTTACACGAGATTGATGTAGCTGCTACAGATGTTGCTCGTTATTTTGATAAGAATGTTAGTAAAGTTCATGCAACCTTAGGATGGGAGCAAGAATTTTTTCTTATTGATAGTGCGCTAGCGGCTGCTCGTCCAGATATCACATTAACAGGAAGAACACTTTTAGGGCACGCTTCCGCGAAAGGACAACAACTTGATGATCATTATTTTGGTTCTATACCCACACGTGTACTTACATATTTGAAACATTTAGAGCAAGAATGTCTAGTTCTTGGGATTCCTATTAAGACACGACATAATGAAGTCGCTCCAAATCAATTTGAGATAGCGCCTATTTTTGAAGAAGTAAATCTAGCGGTAGATCATAATTCATTACTTATGGATGTTATGGAAAAAGTAGCAGAACGTCATTATTTTAAAGTATTGTTTCATGAAAAACCTTTTGAAGGAGTAAACGGTAGTGGGAAACATAATAATTGGTCTTTGGCAACAGATACGGGTGTCAATCTTTTGAGCCCAGGAACGACTCCAATGAAAAATTTACAATTCCTCACCTTTTTTATAAATACGATCAAAGCTGTCCATTCTTATGAAGAGCTGTTAAGAGCTTCCATTGCTAGTGCAGGAAATGACCATAGACTTGGGGCTAATGAAGCACCTCCAGGTATCTTATCTGTATTTATAGGATCACAACTCACACAAGTACTGGATGAACTTGAAAAAGTAACTGACGGGAAATTATCTCCTCAGGAAAAAACAGACTTAAAATTAAATGTAGTAGGAAAAATACCTGAAATCCTTTTAGATAATACAGATCGTAATAGAACATCCCCTTTTGCATTTACAGGAAATAAATTTGAGTTTAGAGCAGTAGGAGCTACAGCAAACTGTGCACATCCCATGACGGTACTTAATGCCATAGTAGCCAGTCAATTAAAATCTTTTAAACGGGAAGTAGATTTACTTGTTAATGAATCTTCTATGAAAAAAGATGATGCAATTTTTAATGTATTGCGAGAATATATTAAGGAAAGTAAAAATATACGTTTTGAAGGAGATGGCTATGGGGAGGCTTGGGAAAAAGAAGCTAAAAAAAGAAAATTGAGTCATAATAAGAACACACCAGATGCACTGGAAGAGAAAATTTCGCCTCGAGCGATTGCCTTATTTGAGTCATTAGATATTATGAATGCTGTAGAGATACAGGCGCGTTATGAGATAGAAATTGAAGAGTATATAAAAAGAGTGCAAATAGAAAGTAGAGTATTAGGAGATATTGCTCGTAATCATATTATACCAACGGCATTGAGATATCAAAATGTACTTATCAATAATGTAAAAGGTTTGAAAGAAATTTATGGCGATGAGTATATGTTGTTAGCAAAAGAGCAAACACTTATGATTAAAGAAATTTCAGGACATATAGATGCTTTAAATGCTTGCATTACAGAAATGACTGAGGCTCGAAAAAAATCAAATCAAATGAAATTAGTTCCTAAATCTAAAGCCTATTGCAAAAAAGTGCTTCCATATTTATCTAATATAAGAAGACATTGTGATAAATTGGAGTTATTAGTAGAAGATGAATTATGGCCATTACCTAAATATAGAGAGTTGTTATTTATTAATTAAAACAGAATTAAATATTTGATTTTTAACAATTTAACAGCTGCTTAACAGTTCGTTCTTATTTTTTAAATTATAACTTGTATTTTTTTAATTTAAAAAAATACATAAAACACGTAAAGTTACGTAGGAGATTACCTACACGATTTTTGACTAGTAAAAAGCAAGGATTTTTTTTTCTGATGTAAAGTATAGTTTTTATTGGTGTTTAGATCAAATATCTAGGAATAGCACTATTCACTTGATCGAAAAGTTGCAAATCCTGTTTGTTTGATAGTCTTATTTATATAGTTTAGCAGTAGTATTTAGAATTTCTCCCCCTATAAATACATTATGATACCCCATATTATAATTTATTACCAAGCATTTATATAATGTAATGTGCGTAGTTTTTTATGCTAGTTAAATTGTAAGTGTTTACTTTGAAAGTTAGTTGTTAGCAATTTTTAATTTTAAAAATTTAAACTACTACTTTATCATTATGAAAAAATTATTAGTAAGCGCTATTGCGCTAACATTTAGTGTTGCAATTTATGCACAAGACACAGGAGCTCAAAAAGCAGTGCAAGTAGCACAAATTCCTGGATCTGCAGCTGGTGCAAACACGGGAGAGTCCATTCAAAATGGAGCAAGCAATGCTGTTCAAGTGCGTCAGGCAGGAACAGAACAATCTGTTTTAACAAACCAAAACGGGACTAGTAACTTAGCTAGACTCATGCAAACTGGTAATGTAAATGGAAATCAAGCTTTAAGTGGTCAGTTAAACTTAGCTGAAGTAGATCAAGATGGATACAACAATGAATCTACTACAGTTCAAGAAGGAGATTTTAATAATGCGTACACTAGACAAAACAATGATGCTGGTGATGCATCATTAGGTAACCGAGCTCAAATTATGCAAGGTACTGGAGATAATGCAGAAAGCAATGATGCTGCTATAGAGCAGGATGGTCAAGATAACTCTGCTTATACATTACAAACGTATGATAACAGTGATGCTTGGACAATTCAAAATGGAGTAGGAAATACTTCTGAGATTAGCCAAGATGCAGGTCCAGAGGATAGTGCGGGTCACTTTGCTATTGTTGATCAAAATGGAATGGATAACGAATCTCGTGTAAACCAATCTGGTGCAAACGGAGATCAAGATCGTAACAGTGCTATTGCTCGTCAAACGGGTATTGGAAATGCAGTTGAGCAAATTCAAGTTTCTTCAGGTGCTGCTGGTGGTAACACTGCTGATGTCCTACAAGGTTTTTCTGGAGATTTTACTGTATATTCAACTGGACAAGATGATATCTTTGACGCTGTAAATGCTTTTGATCCTTCTCTTGCTGGTGATGATGATGGAGCTGGTTTTGTAGCGACAAATGCGGTAGCTTTTCAAACACAAACTGGTGGTGAGAATGATGCTGTAATTGTACAGTTTGGAGATAATAATAATGCTGCACAATCTCAAAGTGGAGATGGTAACGTAGCACAAGCTATCCAAAACCTAACACCAGATGCAGGATTTGATAATGTATCTACTCAAACTCAAGTTGGTAATGACAATGCTGCAACAATCGTTCAAAATGATAGAGTACATACTTCGGTACAGTCACAAACTGGTGACGGTAACACGATAGTAGCTGCTCAAAGAGGAACTGGTAATTATTCTGATGTTACTCAAGAAGGTAATGGTAGTTACGGAAGAACATTACAACATGGTGATTTCAACTTGGCTTTCCTTACACAAAGAGATGGTCAGAGTTATAGTATCTACCAAAATCAAAACCAATTTGGTGGTCTAGGAGGAAATCAAGCTGATATCCTTCAAGAAGGACCATTAGGAACTGGAGTACAGAGAGCATTTTCTGCTTTCACTGCAGGCGGTGTAACAGCTCCACATTCAGTGAGCTCATTTACATTAGCTCCTATAAATTAAATGATTAATTAATTATTGAGATAACAATTTTAGTTATCAGGTAATATTTTCAATATAAAATTATATAGCACAATCCCTTCAAGACATTAAACTGTCTTGAAGGTTTTGTTAAAGCTTATAATTTTAAACAATGTATTTTAAGATTTCTCCCCCAAAATACATTTTACTAGGTAAGTAATACGAATAGATGGATTTATGTATACTGTATAGAGGTATTTCATAAGTATGTCTAAGAACTACTACTTATGATCATTCACATATTTTTTAATTAAATCTTTTTATTATGAAAAAATTAATTTTAAGCGTTGCAGCATTATGTATTTGTGCTGTGACTATGGGACAAGATACGGGAGCTCAAAAAGCAGTTCAAGTAGCACAAATCCCTGGTTCTGCCGTAGGAGCAAACACTGGAGAATCCATTCAAAATGGATCAAACAACGCTGTTCAAGTGCGTCAAGCAGGAACAGAACAATCAGCATTAACAAATCAGGATGGGACTGGCAACTTAGCGAGACTCATGCAAACTGGTAATGTAAACGGAAATCAGTCTTTAAGCGGTCAGTTAAATTTAGCTGAAGTTGATCAAGACGGAGCAAACAATGAGTCTACTACAGCTCAACAAGGAGACTTTAACAATGCGTATACGAGACAAAACAATGATGGAGGCGACCAGTCATTAGGAAACCGAGCACAGATTATGCAAGGTACTGGACAACAAGCAGAAAATAATGATGCAGCTATCGAGCAAGACGGTCAAGATAACTCTGCGTATACGTTACAAACGTATGACAATAGTGATGCTTGGACCATTCAAAATGGAGTAGGAAACACTTCTGAAATTGATCAAAATGCAGGTCCTGAAAATAGTCAAGGACAGTTTGCAGTTGTTACTCAAAATGGTGAAAACAACGAATCTCGCGTAAATCAAGATAATGCAGCGGGTAGTGATGCTCGTAACGTAGCCTATACCACGCAAGCTGGTAGTAATAATAGTGCAGAGCAAATCCAAAGCGCAGAAGGGTCTAATGGTAATTTAGCGGTAATTAGCCAAGGCCCAAGTAACCAGATATTTCAAGCTCCTTTACCTGAGCAAATTTATTTTAACACTGTTGCTTTAGATCCGTCTATATCAGCTAGTGGTAACAATATTGGAGATTCTGATAACGGAGTTGCTTTCCAACAACAAAATGGTGATGGAAACCAAGCATTTTTAGGGCAGTATGCTACTACAAATGACTCTAATAATGGAGCTCAAGTACAAGATGGTGATAATAATGCGGCCGCTATGCTTCAAAATGCTTTTGGAAGTTCAAATGGAAGCGGAAATACGGGTAGACAAGAACAATTTGGAGATGGAAACGCTGCAGGATTAATGCAAAATGGAAGCGATCACCGCGCACTTCAGTCGCAAATAGGTAACAATAACACAACTCTTTCTACACAAAGAGGAAGAAATAACAACCTAAATGTATTCCAAGAAGGAAACGGAAGTTATGCACAAAGTATTCAGCATGGAAGAAATAACATAGCCTTAATGACACAACGTGATGGACAGAGTTTTACAGTTCGTCAAAATGAAGGTCAATTTGGACCAGGTACAGGAGGTAATCAAGCAGATATCCTTCAAGAAGGACCATTAGGAACCGGAATTCAAAATGCATTTATTCAGATAACACCACAAGGTGTAACTGCTCCACATTCAGTGAGTTCATTTACGTTAGCTCCAATAAATTAATGACAAAATAAGTCTCGTCATTTGATGTATTCTTATGATGAGACTTATTTATTAATAAAAATTCCCCCATTACTCAATATATCTTTTACAATCTAATTTTAACAAATCATGAGAAAAGTAATTTTAAGTATTGTTGCATTAGCTATCGCAAGTGTAGCAATGGCGCAGGATACAGGGGCTCGTAAAGCAGTTCAAGTTGCACAAATTCCAGGTTCTGCCGCTGGAGCAAATACTGGGGAAAGCATTCAAAATGGATCTGCTAATGCCGTAGAAGTACGTCAAGCAGGAACAGAGCAATCTACATTAACCGATCAAGATGGTGTAGCCAACTTAGCAAGAGTTATGCAGACTGGAGATGTAAATGGAAATCAAGCACTAAGCGGACAGTTAAACCTTGCTGAAGTAGAGCAAACAGGTTTTAACAACCAATCTACTATTTACCAAGAAGGAGATTTTAACAATGCAATGATTGATCAGAATAATGATAATGATACAGCTGCAAACAGAGCTCAGATCATGCAAGGTGTTGCTGATCAAGCAGAAAGTAATGATGCGGCTATAGTACAGGATGGAGAGGATAACTCTGCATATACCTTACAGACATTTGATAACAGTGATGCATCTACAGTTCAAGACGGTACAGGAAACATTTCTGAAATAGATCAAAATGCAGGTCCAGAAGATAGTATGGGACAATTTGCCATTGTAACCCAAACGGGTAATGCAAATGAGTCTCGGGTAGAGCAAGACAATGTTGGTGGTAGTAATGCCCGCAACAGAGCATTTGCTTCTCAATTTGGTGATAATAACAAAGCTGAGCAAATCCAAGAGGCTGAAGGGTCTATGGGTAACAGAGCTCAGATAGATCAAGGATGGGATGGTAGCCACATTGTTTCAGGTACTTCTTTCGGTAGACTTCTTGAGTTAACTAACTTCGATTCTCAAATAGTGAACAGTATTCCGAATGAGAGTTCTACAGAAGCAGTTGCTTTTCAAAGTCAGTCTGGAGATGATAACGACGGTCTTATTGCTCAGGCTAGTTCTGTTGCTGGTTCTAATAATGCTGCTCAAATACAAGATGGAAATGGGAATTCAGGTTGGATTTCTCAAAGCTTCTATTCTGTTGGAGGTACTGAAAACGTAGGTAGACAGTTGCAAACAGGAGATGATAATGCAGCTGCATTAAATCAAGATGGAGCTGATCATGCATCTTTACAAGATCAGTGGGGAGATGATAACACGTCTGTTGTTTCTCAAGCTGGAATGGGTAATAACTCTAATATGTTCCAAGTAGGGGCTGGTAGTTATGGACAAACGTTACAACACGGTGAATTTAATGTAGCTCTTCTTACACAACGTGATGGTCAAAGCTATACTATTCGCCAAAACGAAGGTGTATTTGCTCCAGGAGTAGGAGGGAATCAAGCTGATATCCTTCAAGAAGGGCCATTAGGAACTGGAACTCAAAATGGATTTATTCAGGTAACACCACAAGGTGTAACTGCTCCACATTCAGTTTCAACATTTTCTTTAGCTCCTATAAACTAAAAATAACTAAGAGTAATAACAGTGTGTATAAAACTATTTTAGTACACACTGTTTCTCTTATTTTTCATGTTATTATTAGAAAGAACTTTAAATTTATTTTATAAAAAAATAGGTTTAACTTTTTTGTTTTTACCATAAATTGAAATTCTATTAGTAAATAATAGTCTAAAAGCAATTTTTATTTTAAATTAGAGTTATGAAAAATTTCATGTATTTATTAATAACCTGTTGCTGTACGTTACTGTTTAGCATATCTGTTTCGGCTCAAACTTATGAAGAAGATCCAGAAGAAGAGGATGTTAATGGAAGTGAAATTGTACTAGATAGCCAAACCGTAAGCTCTGATATATTATCAAATTTAGGTTTTGATACCTCTGTTAATGTAAGAAATCAACAAATAACAGGGAATAGTATTTTCTTAACACAGATAGGAGATTTAAACATAGCGGCTATCAGTTCAAATACAATTTCTAGTGAAATACTGCTAACGCAACGAGGAAATCTTAATTTTACAGCTTTAGATTATCGTGCAAATACAGTGGTTACCACAATTACACAAGATGGTAATTTTAACTTGATACGAGATTATGTAAATAATCCCAATGCAGATGTTTCTTTAGATTTACTTCAACAAGGCGATAATCTAACGTTTGAACGCTTTGGAACCAATTCTATCACAAGATCAATGCGATTTGTGCAAACGGAGGCTTCTCCAACAATCATTATAAGAAGTTATCAGTAATAGCGCTGTACATTTTATAATACACATATTCTATGAGACTGATTAGTGTAATAACTACTAATGTATTCAAGAAAACAACTCTTTGTATTGTTTTTCTCATAGCAAATAGTACCATAAGTTATGGTCAATTTTTCAATAAAGACATTCAAGCTAAAATCTTAATAGAACGTACTAGTGAGTTTTATACTTTTCATGCAGCTGCACGAAATAAGACGCCTACCGATTTTAATTTAAAGTATGAGTATTCCGTTTTTAGAACTGATAAAGATGGGAATGTCACAAAGTCAAACCAATCAGATTTATTTTTTCTGAAAGGAGATGAAAAAAAAGTATTATCGAGTTTAACTGTAAATTATAGCGTTGATGATAAAATGATATTAGTATTGCTGGTTTATGATAAGGATGATAAGCCTATAGGTAAAGATCGTATCGTTTTAGAAGAAGGTGGGAAAACAGTTATTGATATAAATAGAAATACACCCAAGGCAGCATCAGGAGATGAAGCTGTAGCACAAGATGGTTACAAAATTGATGGTCTCGTATTACAAAAAACATTAACAAAATCTGGGCGCGATTTCTTTCGTATGTTTTATAGTGAGTATTATAATAGACAAATACAATCCCCTGTAAATATATTGATTAAAGAGGTTCCTGGAAGAAGAAGGAACACCTTAATTACGGTAGAAGTTGACGGAAAACTTGTTTGGCAATTCTTTGCTCAACCTAGAAAAGACTTTCTTACCAATATGGTTAGAATTTCTCTTCAAAGAGTGTTATCTTTCCTGAATAGATTAGAAAAGCAAAATGAACAATTTATAAGGTATTAATTATTATGAAAACAACGATCATCACCCTGCTTATTTCTTTTGTTGTTACTTCGATGAGTGCACAACAATTTGTTTATAAACCTATAAGCCCCTTTTTTGGAGGAGATACTTTTAATTACCAACAGATATTAAGCTCGGCTCAAGCACAAAATGGATTTACAGCTCCTCAAAATGCAGCAGATCAACAATCAGATTTAGAGCGATTTGGTGATAATTTAAACAATCAAATCCTAAGTCAAATCTCTCGTACGTTAACACAACAACAATTAGATTCTATTGGAGATTTAACAGAACCAGGTACATTTACGTTTGGTACGTTAGCAGTAGAAGTATTTGAAAGTCCAGAAGGACTCGTTATTAATATTTTGGATACTACAAACGGAGAAGAAACTCAAGTAATCGTTCCCAATTAGTAAGAAGCAATTAGTATTATAATATGCATCATTTTAAAAAGCTTATACTAGTCTTATCACTAGTTATATTTAATTCCTGCGGGTCTTATTTTAATCAACCCTTATTTCAAGAGCCTTCAAGAGTAGGTGAGTTTTCTAGGTCTACAGACAAGTTATTAGATCTTCCTGATGCGGCTCAAAAGCTAGAAGTAGCTGTATACAACTTTAGTGATCAAACAGGCCAGTTTAAACCTGTTGAAAATGGAAGTACTTTTAGTACAGCAGTAACACAAGGAGGAACTACTATTTTAATAAAAGCACTAGAAGATTCCGGTTGGTTTAAACCTATTGAGCGAGAAAATCTTAGTAATCTTACTACAGAACGTAATATTATAAGAAATACGAAGCAGGAATACATTAAAAATTTAGACCCTAATGAGCCTCCATTACCTCCTTTATTATATGCAGGACTTATCTTAGAAGGTGGTATTATATCTTATGACACCAATATTGTTACTGGTGGAGTTGGTGCTAGATACTTTGGACTCGGAGCTTCTTCTCAATATAGACAAGATAGGATTACTGTGTATTTAAGAGCGGTTTCTACCCAGAGTGGGGAAATTCTTAAAACTATATACGTTTCTAAAACCATATTATCTCAATCTTTAAGTGGTAACTTTTTTAGATTTGTGAAGTTCCAACGATTATTAGAAGTTGAGACAGGTATTACGCAGAGTGAGCCTGTTCAAATAGCCGTAAAAGATGCTATAGAAAAAGCGGTGCATGACTTAATTATTGAAGGTGTTAAAGATCAATTGTGGAGTAGTAAAGAAGGAAAGGAAGTAAACGATCAATTGGTTGCTGATTACACAAAAGACAAAGAATTTGAAGAATCTAAAGCTTTATATAATCGATTATTTGTTGATAGAGAATACAAGAATACCATTAGTTTATCTGGTGGTGCAAATCTTATAGATGGTGATTATGCGACGAGACGACTTGGATTTTATGGAGCAGCGACCTATCAACGTAATTTAAATAGGTTTTTTGATTTTGGGATTGACGGGGCTGTTTTTGAATTAAATAATGGAGAACAGTATTCAAATATATTTGGTAGTATAGGTCTCAATGGTATTTTTAATTTATTACCTAAAGATGACTTAGCGCCTTTTATTTATGCAGGACCTGGACTCGTTGTAGATGTTAGAGAAGTAACAGATGGACAAACACGATTTGGTAAAGCATTTTTTAAATTTCAATACGGTGCGGGAATTCAATATAAACTAAATCCGAGAGTTGGAATCAAGGTTTTTGGAGAACATAATGTTGTTTTAAGCGATGAGTTAGATTTCAGAGTTAATGGAAAAAGAGATGACTTTTACTTTAATTTTGGGATAGGAATTAATTATAATTTCAATTGGAAAAACAAATCCAAAAAAGAAAATATAGAAGATATCGAGGATGAGAATTAATAATTTTATTTACAAGTTTACACTATTGCTGTTTGTCTTTACGATAAGTTGTAGTGAAGATACGATACAAGATGAACTTACTGGAGGTGTAACAGGCACGGTGCTTTCTAGTGAAGATAATATGCCTTTAAGCAATGTTAAAATAACAACCAACCCATCATCAAGCACAGCTTTTACAGATGATAATGGTTTCTTTTCATTATTGAATATAACCGTAGATGACTATTCTGTCATGGCAGAGTTAGAAGGATATGATACCGCTTTTGAAGGTGCTGCTGTCATTCCTGATGAAATAGCTACAGTTGCTTTTGAATTAGATGTTTCTTCTACGACAAATGATCCTCCAACGGCTCCTAGTTTATTATTACCTCTAGATGGCGCTGATGATTTAGAAAGTGAAGTCATGTTTGTATGGAGTGCTTCAGAATCAAATGCAGAATCACTTTCATATGATTTAGAATTACGAAACGCATTTACAAATGAAATTGAGAACTACACCATCGAGCAGGATACTATATTTACAGTGAATGATCTCGACTTAGGAGCTACGTATTTCTGGCAAGTAACGGTTTCTGATGATGATAACCCACCTGTTTCTTCAACGATCAGCGAATTCTCAACATTAGCATTTCCATCAAATCCTTTCTTATTTGTTAAGAAGGAAGGAGATAACAGTGTGATATATTCAGGAGCTGGAGATGAAGATAGTGGAAACTCTCAAGTAGATGTTAATTTATTTCAACTGACAGATGATGCTACCAATAGCTTTAGACCTAGAAGAAGTAACGAAGCACAACGAATTGCGTTCCTCAGGACAGTAGGTGGTAACACACATATATTCACGATGGACTTAACGGGCGAAAATGTTCAACAAGTTACTTCAACAATACCTGTCTCTGGGTTTAGACAAGATGAACTTGATTTTACTTGGTCTCCAAATGGAGGTCGACTGATATATCCATCTTTTGATACCTTATATAGTATCAATCCTGATGGTTCAGATCTGGTTCCTATTTATCAAACCACCGATGGTTCTTTTATCTCTGAGGTAGATGTTCAAGAATTTGACGCAGATTTACTACTTCTAAAAACAAATAATATAAACGGATACAACGTCAGAATATTTACAGCGCGTATTTCTACAGAAGCTGAAGAAACTGTAATTTTAGAAGGATTACTAGGAGCTGCTGGCGGGATACAGATAAGTGCCAATGGTAGCCGTATTTTATATTCAAGAGATATTGATTCTGATCCAGAAAATAATCAATATAGAATTTTATCAAGCCGAATGTTTATTTATGAAATGGCAAGTGCTATGAGCGTCATGCTTGTCACCGATGTTATTCTTGGAGAGAATGATTTAGATCCTAGATTTTCACCCTCAGAAGGAAACATTATATTTACGAGAGTAGATAATAATTTAGGAGCTATCCCATCCATATTTTTATTCGAATTAGGAGGTAATAACCCTGAAGATGATGAGTTGTTTACAAGCGCTAATATGCCTGATTGGGAGTAAAACGCTTACATTAATACAAACTAAAAGCACCAAGTTTTAATTTATAAAACTTGGTGCTTTTAGTTTATGGAAGTATTTGAAATGCATGGCTATATATAGTATTAGTAGTGTGTGGATGACTACTTAATTTCTTTTATATTATTTCGCTTTAAGCGAAAAAACACAAGAAGTTCTACCCTTTGTTTCCTCTTTACTCAAAGTTCTCACTTTGTGCGCTTCTAGCTTTAAAAACTCTTGACGGAAACTGCCATCGCTTCATCTCGTCCATACCTTACGTCCTGTCGTATACAAGAGAGAAAATCTAATATCTTATACTGAGCCTATATTAATATCGTACTATGATACGTATTACTTTTTTAGTGCTTTCTTTATGAATGATTTTACTTCTTTATCTGAAGCATAATCAAGAGGTGTCTTTCCCTTAAGTGTTTTAATAGTTAGATCTGCATTGTTTGCTAGTAATAGTTTTGTGATTTCCATAAAACCAGCACCTCGTCTTGCGGATAGGTGTGTAGCCGTTTCTCCATAACCATTAGTGATATTCACATCAGCACCTTTTTCTATAAGGAAACGAATGATTTCTGACTCTTCATTGCCTATCTCTTTTAAACATAGTAATAATGG
>JBLHOX010000003.1:0-24940 GCA_047623725.1 Dokdonia sp.
CTGAAAAAATCATAAAATCCTTTTATAGTATATGTACTCAATATCTGATTGATATTTGTAGCGTTTCTTACTTTGTTATCAACCATGAGTACGACTCCTGTAGCTGTTTTAGAAGCTATTTCAGGCACATACGCTTGATTAGGTATCTCAATAAAGTATCTGATACTTTCTTGAGTATATGCTGTTATTGTTGTAAAGAACATCAACAGGCATATAATTTGAATTTTACCTTTCATTAGTCTTCTATTTTAGTTTTTAATAGATCGATTTCTTTCTTGAGAGAAATGATATATAAGGTAAGTTCTTCTATTTTTTCCATTTGAATTACTTGCATTTCTCCTAAGTCGATTCCTTCTGTTTCTATAGTAGCAGCTGCTGGCACATTAGGAAGGTGTCCGTTGTCTTGAATAAAAGCGCTTACTTCTTCAATAGTTTTTAATTGATAATCGTTAGCAAAAACATAATCAGGCCATTGCTTTTGTAGCTCTATACGTACTCCTTCTGCTAAGACTTTTCCACCTACAGCAAGTCTGTATTCCTGAGGAACGTATGTTGTATTAATGGCAACATAGTTTTTTGAAGCTGTTAAGAGATCGTTGATGATAAGAGGACTGTTTTCTGATGTTTGTATTTTGTAACCTTGGGTAGTACTTGTCCCAACTAATTGATCACCATCTTTGTTTGCCTGATTTTCTAATGAATTATTAAGATGAATTGCATCTTGTTTGTCATTATTTTGTTGTGCGTAACTTATTGAACATAAGAGCATAATAAGTAGAGTAAAATAATTTTTCATAAATAAAAGTTTTAATTAAATAATTGATTTCTCTACAAGTTGCATTGTTTATTACAAATAAAAAATACCTAATGTATAAGTGCTTTTATTTATTTCATATTCGTTATATTTAAAAATTAACAATCTAAAAATCAATTATGAAGACTGTTTTAATGAGTATTATAAGCTGTTTTATATGTTGCACGGCTCTTTACAGTCAAGATGATTTATATAAACAAGCACAAAAGTATCAAGATTCACTTTCTGAAGTATATCAAAACTCAGAGACCTCTATTCTTAGTAAGAAACAGTTAAAAGATTTTCATGGATTAGAGTTCTATCCTATCGACTTAAAATTTCGCGTAAGCGCAACCTTTACTAAAACACCAGATGCGAGACCATTTGATATGGCATTATCTTCTGGACGTACTCGTGAATATGTGATGTATGGCATTGCAAAATTTGAAATAGGGGAGAAGGTTTTTACATTACCTATTTATCAAAACACCTATTATAGAGATCACCCAGAACACGAATATGGACAGAGTCTCTTTTTACCATTTACAGACTATACCAGTGGTGACGGATCTTATGGCGGAGGGCGTTATATAGATGTAGAACAATCTGATATTGTGGATAATACACTTAGTATAGATTTTAATAAAAATTACAATCCATATTGTGCGTATTCAACGGGATATAATTGTCCTATTCCTCCAGCATACAATGATCTAACGATTAGAATAGAAGCAGGTGTTAAGGAATTTGAAATGCATTAAACAGGTTTCATAAAAAAACCCCATGCTATGTCTAGCATGAGGATATTTTTTTAAAGAATTCTGGGTTATTTCCAAAATTCTCTTATGTAAAAATCAATTAATTTGGGTTGACCTTTTATAGACTGCGATTAAAACTTTAATTTTTCATCTTTATCCCAAAGTCCCCAATAAGCGCCTACATCACCTTCGGGTCCTACTTTCCAAGATTCATCAAAGGACGAAAAATAAAACATATCTATATCTTCTTTTGCAGACCAAGCTTGCGCATTGATAAAATATTTCATCGCATTTTCTCGAGAAGGGTACGCCCCTTTTAGATTGGTACCGTGGCTAGGCCATCCGGTTTCTGTGATGATTACTTTTTTTCCTTGTGCCGCATGACTCGCCTGTCCAAACATTTGCTGCATGTGGTTTAATGAATGCTCAAGATCACATCCTTCCCAATAAGGATAACAGTTTGATAAGATTACATCACAAGCTTCTGTAATTTTGGGATGGTGCGAAAATTCATAATATGCATCTACATATCCAACAGGAATGCCAGGTAAGGCTTCTTTAACAATATGTATATAATCGAGTAGTTGCTCTTCTGTGAGTTCATCTCGATACAGGACTTCATTTCCTACGGCTGCAATATCTACACAACCTTCTTTTGCTAGTGCAATTAAGGCTTCAATTTCTTCTTCATTCTTTTCCAAATCATCACTTAACCAAGCACCTACCATGGTTTTAAGTCCATGTTTATGAGCAATACGAGGTACATATTCATTCCCTTCAATACAAGAAAAAGAGCGTACCCATTTTGTATGAGGTTTTATGATTTCTATTCTTCGCTCTACTTGTGCTTCTGTAATGATATCGCCTGGATTCTGCCCGTCTTCGTACATACTGAAGCATAATCCATGCATTCCAGTTTCTACTGTTTTTCTCCAAAGCTCTTCTAAGGCTTCGCTTGAGTATTTACTAAAATCAACACCTTTATGTTCTGTATACTCTGTGTTTTCAATTAGAAAGTTATGTTCTCCTCTGTATGACATGTTTATTTATATTTTAATTTTTCATTAGAACCCCATAATCCCCAACGTGCTCCCACATCACCTTCATGATGCACCTTCCAAGATTCATCAAAGGAAGAGAAATAGAACAACGGGATATCATCTTGTTTTGCCCAATTGGAGGTATTTATAAAATACTTCATCGCATTATCTGATGATGGTATAGCACTATCCGTATTATCTCCTTGGTTAGGCCATCCCGTTTCTGTAATAATAACAGGCTTTCCATTAGAAATGTTTTTTGTTACCCCATACATCTGTCTTAGATAATTTGAAGATTCTTCTATGCTACTTCCTTCCCAGAAAGGATAACAATTTGCTAAAATAACATCACAGGCTTCTATAAGTTCTGGATGCTCGTGAAATTTGTAATACGCATCTACATAACCAACAGGAATACCTGGTAATGCTTTCTTTACTTTATTTATATAATTGATGATTTCTTGTACGCTTAATTCATCTCGCATTAATACTTCATTACCCACGACGGCAATATCAACATATTCTTTTTTTGCAAGATCTAATAGCGCGTCAATTTCTTTATCATTTTGGGCTTTATCATTTCCTATCCAAGCACCCACCATTGTTTTCAACCCTTTCTCATGGGCTACTTTAGGGATAAACTCATTCCCTTCAGTACAGGAGAAAGAGCGAACCCATTTTGTATGTGGTTCAATAACCTCCATACGTCGTTTTATTTGGGCTTCTGATAATTGATCACCAATATTTTGCCCTTCCATATATGGAGTAAAACAAATACCATGTAAACCATTGTGTAATGATGTAGCAAATAATGCTTTGATTCCGGTAGCTGACATGGAGCTAAAATCAGTATCACTTTTTGAATCTGTATCAATAGCAGTCGCCATTAAGGAAGATAATTTCCCTGTTTGATAGTATGACGTTAGTTTTTTTGCGGGCTTTTTACGACTCTCTAGTTCTTTCCGAACTTCATTGGCAGTTTCTTCAGTAACGCTATAATCGCGCATCACAAACATGGCAATGAGTGTTCCTATTATAGGGATTCCTGAGAAAGCTAATCGTAACCCATCAACAGCCCCTTCAGGTTGAACGGCTACACCAGAATCAAAACCTACCACACTCATAATAACGCCACTTAAGCCTCCTGCAATTGCAAAGCCAAATTTTACCATCCACCAATAGATAGCTCCAAAAGTTCCTTCTCTTCTCAGACCCGTATCGAGCTCGTCCAAATCAATTACATCTGCTGTCATAGACATCATCAATAAAAATAGACTTCCTATTCCAAAGGAGAAGAAAGGCAGTGCAAAAATGAACAAATATGGTTTGCCTGGAATAAAGAGAAACCATAACATAATATAGCCTATAATTGATATTCCTTGCGATATCAAAAAGGCCTTCTTTTTCCCCATAGTTTTAGACATTCTAGCCACAATAGGAATGACGAAAAAAGTTGTTCCGAGGGCTCCTAAACATCCAAAAAGTGTAGGCCATATACCTGCGGCACCAGCATCACCATCAAAAAGTCGGTATACTATAATAAAGAATGAAAAAGATGCAATCGTCATAAATGCATTATACACTAAGAAGGTAGCGATACATAATTTTCTAAATGGTTTCATTTTAAAAGCAGTTACAAAACCTTGCCCTATTTCTTTCAGACTATTTCCTATGTTTTTAAAATTGAGAGGAGAATAGTCTTCGTCTAGTGTTGATTTGCTTTTAATAAATAGACCTGGTATAATGGCACAAATTGCAAAAATGACCCCCACCCAAACGGCAAGTGTTCGGGTAGCGACTTCTGCAGATTCAAACCATGCAGGATCATACATAATCACCCAAAACCAAGGAGCAATGACCCACGCCCACTGACCAATCCACTGGGCAGTTGCCATAATACTCGTTCGTTCATGAAAATCATTACTCATCTCATATCCCATAGCCACGTAGGGAACACTAAAAATGGTAATACCTAAGTAAAATATAAATGACCAAAACATAAAGTAAGCGAAATTATAGTCAACACCAGCCCCCTTGTAGAGTTGCCACATAATAATAAATGCTGCGCCCATAATAACACCACCAAGAATCACATATTGTTTTCGTCGTCCCCACCTGGATTTGGTGTTATCTGAGATATACCCCATAATAGGGTCTGTAAACGTGTCAAAGAGCCTTGGGAAAAAATAAATGACACCCCACATCCAACCAGGAAAGCCTAAATCTTGAACCAGTACCACCATAAATATTCCTAATGCAGCAGGAAACATTTGATTGGCAAGCATACCTATACCGAAGGCTACTTTCTGGCCGAATGGTACTTTACTTGTGGCTTTATACATAATTCTATGGTTTTAGTTTAGTTATTAGTTGCTAGGATAGATCAAAAAAATATAATTTCTGTATACGCTTTCGCGAAAGCGTATATCAGTTATTTTTCAGTATTTTAATCTATATCTCATTTTGTACTGTATTTAGTTTATCGATTCTATAGGTTATATATTTGGAATCATAATCGTTTGTAAAGCTTGCCCTTCAATATGTAGGGTGACTGTTTTTTCATGAAGGGTTAGGCTAAAATCTCGCGCTACCGGTTCTTCATTAAACACTACTACGGCAATAGAACCATCAGGATTCTTTGCTGCGGTTACCATAAATTTTTTGTCTTCTGGTTGATTTAGCGCAATTACTTTTGCACCAGGACGTATGTATTTACTAAAATGTGCCATGGTGTAATAGAGTGGCGTAAAATACACTTCATCGGTATCAGGATCTACGATTACGGGTGCGGCACACCAGTTTTTAAACCAGTTAGGTCCACCTTGTTTGTCTAGTACCATGTTCCAATCTACCCAGCCATCTACCCAATTATTAAGACAGCCTATGATATCTCTGGCGTATCTATTTACAGGAGCGTATTTAGGATGTAAATGCTTGTCTTCTTCAGAAGCCCAATCCCAACCCCAATCTGTAGATTCTTTACTCCAATACCACATATCATCTTTCCAAGCTGGAACTTGAGAATCTACACAACCTTCTGTTTCTATTAATAGTTTATTTGGTGCTTTGTTGTGTGCGTATTGTAATTCTTCTGGGAATACTTCAAAAGTACTTTCGTACCAATGTATGGCAGTACCATCAAAATATTTTGAAGACTCTTCGGTAGCATACATAGAATCTACCCATTCTTTTAATCCAGCTCTATTTTGGTCGTAGCCTAAAATTATTTTATCACCGTGACCGTCTGCTTCTAATTTTGGTCCTAAATGGTTTTGCACAAAATTGGTCATTTCATCAGGTGTGTAATGCATACTTTCCCAATTTTCACCATTACCGTGTGGTTCATTTTCTACAGTGAACCCCCAGATATCAATACCTTCGGCTTTATAGGCATCCGTATATTTTGAAAAAAATAATGCCCAAGTATCGTAGTATTTAGGTAATAATTTTCCACCAACCCATTCATTGTTATCTTTCATCCAAGGTGCAGCAGTCCAAGGTGATGCAAAGATTTTAAATCCATCTTCAGAAGCAGCCATCGCATCTGTAATCATTGGAATTAAATCATCTTTATCTTCTTCAATAGTAAAATGCTCCAATTCCATATCATCGGCAACCGGTGAATATGAATATTGTGATAATGAGAAATCACAGGAGTTCATATGTGTTCTGGTAAGAGAATAGTTAGCTCCTTCCTTACTAAAATACGCTTGTATGATGGTATCTCTATTTTTCTTACTTAATCGATTGAGTAAATAGGCTGAAGACTCTGTAAAAGCCCCTCCAAAACCTGTAATGGTTTGTAATTCTTTTTCGGGAAAAAGCGTGATTTGTTCTGATGTTTCTACTTCAGAAACCGTATTCACTAATGTCAAATTATTTCCCTTGGCTGAAGTTTCATAAACTTCAACCTGAAGTGTGTTATCTGTTGAGCAAGCCATGATTGCGGTTACGAGTATAAGTAAACTATATATTTTTAAATATTTCATCTCTTTGAAATTTTGTAAAAACCTATTATCTTAAAAATTAATTATTTCGATTACTATTAACTTTCACTTTTCTAATGCCCATTATAGGCTTTTATAATTAATGATTTATTAAGACTTTTCCTTTTGTAGGAGGCAAAAGCACATCATTAAGCAGTGCCTTTTTATCTCCATTATAGGTCTTGGTTATCGGATTTCCGTCACGTGTTAAGCCTTTAAAAGTATTTTGATCTACAAATTTCCAAAGCGCATATTTTGCTTTACCGTCTACAGTAAATAGGCCAAAATGATTTTCTGATCCTCCAGCGTTATGAGCATCTTTCCATGGCTCATTAAAAGCTTCAAAGTAAAAGCAAGACATTCCGGTTTCATTAGTCCAATCTCGCATGTGCTCATAGAATAAGGCTTCTTTATATTCATCTGTGGCTTTAGAACCATTAGCTCCATAAAGCTCATTAGAAGAACTTGCCCATCCAGTTTCACCAATATGAATAGGTTTTTCAAGACCTAAACTTTTTATATAATTAGCGACACTATCCACTTGTGTCATGGCATATTTTTTTGCACGCTTCATAGCGGCATCTACTTTTTCTAATTTGGTGAGTTCGTTTTCTTGACCAAATACGCCCCAGAATGTAGGATTGTAGTGCGTATCATGCATAGGGTAGGTGTGTACTGAGAGATAGTCTACCGCTGCGATAAGATCTTCCAGTTCTTTGGTATGGTATTGGCTTTCGCCACCTCCCCAAGAAGCAAAATTATCAGAACTTGTAATCCATAAATCTTTAGATAGGTCTCCTTTATTTTTAAGTTCTTGTAAATGATTCACCCATTTTAAAATCACATTTGGTTGTACAAAATAGGCTGTAGCCCATTTAACCATCGCTTCATTACCCACTGCAATGACTTTAACTATATCAGGATATTGTTGTGCTAGTGCGACTGCTCTCCCAATTTCTTCTTCATTTTGAGGGCTTTCTATATTATGGTCAGGTGTGTGTCCCGTCCAAGCATTCAAACAATCCATCCAAGCACCTAGCATGATATACATCTCAAAGGTTGGATCTTCTTCCTTAAGCTCTCGTATGGCTTTAAGAATATTTGATGTATGTGCTAATTGAACATTATAGGTTCTTAGCATTTTAATATTCATGGCATGAAGTAATTTCATGTCATCTTTTAATTCTGCTATTGTGGGTTGACTATCACGAGAGGTCATACGATAACCACCATATGAAATGGCTAAATAGTCTGGGTTTCCTAATATTTCTTGAGCTGTCACGTTTTTAGGTTTTGGAGTAGGTGTTTCGGGAGCTTTCATAGATTCTTTACAAGACAAGACACAGATAGTGAGAAGTAATCCGACTAGTATGTGCTTTGTTGTTTTCATTTGTCTTGTTTTTTTACTATTAATAATGTGTCGTTTTAAAAAGGTGTAGTTTATGAGTATACGCTTTCGCGAAAGCGTATACTCATAAACTACACCTATGTCTTATTTTTTTGATATTTCATATTACTTTAAATAGTGACTTGTTACTGCCACGTTTATTTGAATGATATCTCCTGTACGATTAAATACCTGATGGCTTAATTCTTGGTTTAAGCTCAATGAATCAAATGTATATGATGTATCGTTTTTTGAAAGTACTTCTATACCTGCTTTTTCTGAAACCGTATAGATGATAGGTACTTGACAATAGGTAAAACATATAGAATCCTTTGGGATATCAATACGTCGTTTTTGAATGGTTACATCTATGTAATCAAATGGCTGTGATGCCTCTAAAAACTCTGATTTACGTAACATATCTGGACTAAACTGAAGTTTACCTTCACTCACAAATACGCCTAATTCTCCAAAACGACTTAAAATATCTTCTTTTACTTGCCCAGTCATACCAGGTTGTTGAGCACCTTTACCTCCTGGGGTATGTGAATAAGGATCTGTAGGAAAGGCTCCATAAAGCTTTGGAGATTTATGAACTCCAATACCTTCATTTATTTCATAATAGTGCTCTAATAGTCGACCAACAGTTTCTTCACTTTCGTTTTCTTTGATGGCTTTTAAGCAACATTCCTGTACCGCAAGTAGCAATTTAGAGACCATGTGCCAGTAAATAGATCCAAGTCCTTCATACCCGAAAAAAGTTCCTGATCTTCCCGTAAATGCCTTATGATTAAAGACAGCTTCGTAGGTGTCTAATAAAAATTGACGTTCGTTTTCAATAAGGTTTTGATATTCAGGATTATTTAATGCATCAAGGGCTTCATTAAGTCTCTTTGCATTATTAAAATTACCGTTGAAATGATAATTCCCTTTAATATCTTTTTGAATGATGTGGTTATTGCCATCTTCAAGGAGTTGTTTTAGGAGTTGTGATTCCTGAACAGCTTCTTGAGGGATTTGGTTTTTTTCTAAAAATTTAGATAATTCTTTGTTTGGATATAGAATATAACTGTATTGATCTTCTCTAAATAAAGCGCTGCTTTTTAAACTATCCAGAACTTCAATATTTTCTTTAGAGCTAAGATATCCTGAACTTAATACAGCCACTTGTCCTTCTAGCATTTCTTCTAGATGACTTATAGAAACTTCTTTTTCACCATTAACGGTCATTAGATTGTATGCATGGTACAAATGATCTTCTCGCTTATTAGCATCTATTGTATGTTCAATATAGGCAAGTGTAGTAGTTATAAAATCAGAAATGTTATCTAACGAAATTTGTTCCTTTTTTCCAGAAAAGGTATGTTGATATACTTTTGTTCTATACGTACTTGCCGCACTACCTAGACCGTCTAAAATGTCTTTACGGTCTGTATCAGAAATAGTGCCTTGTAATACGTTTTTATGAGTGCTAAGTGTATAGGTAACGCTGTTGTAAAACTCTTGTAACTCTTCAGATATTTGAGTTTCCTTAGTGGAAGATTTAGAGATAATATCACCAAAGAAATTTAAAAATCTTCTTAGGTAGTATAAGGTAACCATAGATACTCCATTACCCACAAGTGCATTATTGGCATCATTCCATTCTGGACGTTGGGTGTTCAGCCAGATACCAGCTTCAGGAATGAAGTTGGATACTTTGGCTAGTACAGTTGCCAGAATTTTTTCTATAAAATTGACCGTATAAATTGCATCATCTGCAGTACGTAAGAGTGCGCCATCTACTCCTAAAGTTGATCTTCGGGAATTTATTGTCTCATCCAGATCAAAATCAAAGTCAATCGTATCTTTAGGATTTTTAAGTGTGTCTGAATAGCTTTTTATCTTATATGGGACATTAGCATATACAAAAAGGTCTTTATCAAAATAGCTTGCTAATTTTCCAGGATTATGATTCTCTATGATCTCTAGAAATTTCTGTAAGTAGATAATCTGATGATCTCCCCAATATCCTATGTAGGCCCAAGGATTATCTTCTTCAATAGTTTCCCAGTCAAAACCATCTTTTGTAACTCGGTATGGATTATAGCCATCAAATGTAGTAGCATTTAAGAACTTGTGAATCATACTTTCAATAAACTCAGGGTAGGAGAGGGCTAGTGCTTCCCAATTTTGGAAGATATCTCTCCAGTTTCCTTGATAATCTAATACTTTAGAACCATCAATTTCACTTCGAGTATTGATGGAGAATTTATTCCAAGGTCTACTTGGATCTCCATGTCTTCTACTAAATTTTAATGGCATGTATTCTAAACATAGCCTTTGAAAATGGGCATCATCACTTTGAGATGCTACGGCTTTTAAATCCGATAGGGAAAACTGATTTGGTAATGTAGCTATCGTTGACTTTACTTTTTCAAAAACAATTGTATTCGCTTTCGCTAAATAGTTTTCAAAATCCCATTTTTCTATTTGATAGTTTTGATCAAAAATACCTCCTCTCATGATGTTGAAGAGTGTATTTGAAAAATGTCGTGTATTTCTAAGTTTGTTGGCACTTAATTGCATCGCATCAGATGCACCTGCAAGTTCTAAAAGATGTGTCGTTCCTTTTTCAATATCTTCTTGAACTAAGGCTATAAGATTTGGAGTTGTCTTTATGCTTTCAGAAATTTCTGTTATCGAACTTATGGTTTGATTTGTATTGGCAATAAACATCCACTCACTTTGACTAAGGGAATCCAATTCAATCTCTTCATACACAAAATAAGCACCACGCTCGGCTTTTATATCTGTTTCCTGACGGATGGCTTCTCCGTGTCTAAAGGCATCCAGCTGAAGCGAGGATACTAGATATTTAGGATTCTCAAAACCTAATGACCAAACGACATTACTTTTTAATGCTTCACTTGGTTCTGCCTTATCAACAATAGTAGCACTAAGTGCATAAATTCCAACACCAGAATCAGCTATAAGTTCATTTCGCTTATACGCATCAACAAGATTACTACCTGTTTTTTGTATGTCTTCACCAACACTGTATGGAATAATATTTTGTACCCCATCAAGGACGGTTACTTTAATAGTGTTTTCTAGATTATTTACTAGGGTAGCTTTTTTGACAAACCCATACGTGTCACTAGAATTCCATTGATATCTATATGTAAGTCCAAAATCCTGATTGTGTTCTTCAAAAATAACTTTATTACCGTGGTTATTTTTATACAGATTTCTTGTGATATCATACACCCCTTCATATTTATTTGAGAAAGGTTCCCATAAAAATACTTTTCCATCCTTATAGACTTTAAGTAGGGTTTTACTACCAGTAGTCTCATGACCTTCAGTAATTTTATCATCTGTATAATAAGGGAATAAAGCATGGTCAGAATCTTTTCTACCAGCAGAGAGTCCTCCATTACTAGCGATAAACATCCAGTGGTTTGAATCACTAATAAGACTCATGAAAAAGGGTCTCATTTGATCACTGTTAGAAATCTTATAATATACTTCGTTTTCAAAAGTGATGAGTTCTCCTTTAATTTCATTTTCGTTAAAAGAGGCTAGTTTATTTCCTATATAAATGGGTTGTTTCGTCATTTGTAATTTTTCATAATAACAATCTCTTATTTTTAGAGACTATTATTATTGATTGACACTATTTTATTTGAAATATCTAATGGAACAATACTTCTCTATATCGAACATTTTATAGCTTTATACATCAGCTTGAAAAACCATTAGCAGTTTGTATATAATTCTCGGAGAATTATCATACTGATCATGGTATTGCTATTCTATTGCTATAGAAATGAATCGATATGGTTATTTTGTTTTTAGTTTTTATTTGGTTTATTCCCCGACCTTGTATACACGTACATAATCTACTATCATACGTTGAGGTAAAGGTGTTGCGTCAACTGGAAAGCCTACAAAATTACCACCAACAGCAACATTTAATAACATAAAGAAAGGTTGGTCATCAAAAACCCAATCTTCTCCTTCTGGAATATCGTTTTTATTTATTCTATTAAAACGAACACCATCAATAAAATAATCTATATAATCAGGAGTCCAATCAATCGTAAATACATGAAAACCTGCATCAAAGCGATCATCTATAAGGTCAAACTCACCAGATATTGCACCTCCAGCAGAATACCCAGGGCCATGTATACTACCAATGGTTTTAAAAGGTTCTTGACCTCTCATTTCGGTGATATCTATTTCACCTGCAAAGGGCCATACTACAGTTGCGGGATCATCATCTGGTTCAGCTTCAATATTACTACCTAACATCCAAAATGCTGGCCAAACACCACGTCCTCCTGGCATTTGAATACGCGCTTGAAAACGACCATATTGCTGCTCGACGGTACCTCTTGTGTTTATTCTAGCAGAGGTAAATGGAGATCCTTGAAAAGCTTCTCTACGAGCTGTAATGACCATATTACCTTCTCCATCCAATGAAACGTTTTCTGGACGATCTGTGTAATATTGTAATTCGGCATTTCCCCAGCCGTTAGAACCCGTTCCTATGTCAAATTTCCAAATATCAGTATTAATAGATTGGCCTGCTTCGCCATCAAAGGTGTCTTCAAAGACTAGTTCGAGATTTGAAAGACCAATATCAGTGCCTTCATCCTCATTACAACTCCATGCTGTGATGAGGACAAAGCTATACACGATACTTTTTAAGATTACATTTTTCAGTTTCATTTTTCTATTTTTTTAGTGTGTGACAAATACTACTATTATCGATACTGTAGACACTTAGTGTAAGCAGCCTAAGTACGCTTTCGCGAAAGCGAACCATTGATATTTAGAATGTATGTTTTGTCATATATAATGTTTGCTTGTAAATTTTCTTACTTAATTCATGACTAAGGTCACGTTATCAATAACTACGACACCTGTATCTGCTCCCATATCAAACAATACCCGACCATCTGTCGAACTAAAATTTGCAGTAAGCTCAAGCGTGAATGGTTGTGTTGTGTCAGTCACCGTGATTTCCATAACTTGATTTGTAAATGGGGCTACAAAGAGACCAATACCGGCAATCATGGTACGACTACCTGTTGCGGCATCTGTAGAGGCATCAAAGGTTAATGTATATGTTTGACCTTCTGTAATGGCTAATCCTCTTTGGCTTAAGTTTACATCAAAGGCATTTCCTGCTGTAGCGACATCTACAAAATTGAAGCTATTTCCTCCATCAGTTTGGACATTAAATCCATTTCCTTCCCATACGGTCATTCCTTCTTCAAAATCACCATTAATCAATACATCATCTCCAGGATTTCCTCCACCATCTGATACCACTAAAGATACATTGTCAATAACTACGACACCTGTATCTGCTCCCATATCAAATAATACTCGACCATCTGCAGAACTGAAATTAGCAGTAAGCTCAAGCGTAAACGGTTGTGTTGTGTCAGTCACCGTGATTTCCATAACTTGATTTGTAAATGGGGCTACAAAAAGACCTATCCCAGCAACCATAGTACGACTACCTGTTGCGGCATCTGTAGAGGCATCAAAGGTTAATGTGTATGTTTCACCTTCTGTAATAGCTAATCCTCTTTGGCTTAGGTTTACATCAAAAGGATTCCCTGCTGTAGCGACATCTACAAAATTGAAACTATTTCCTCCGTCTTCTTGGACATTAAATCCATTTCCTTCCCATACGGTCATTCCTTCTTCAAAGTCACCATTCGATAATAAATTATCTCCGCCCATATTTCCTCCTCCTGTATCGCCTACTAATTGAATGTCATCTATGTAAGACACCGAACCATCACCTGCTGTAGGGTTTGCTTCGTCTATATCAAAAATAATGACCATTCTATCATAGTTTACGGCACTATTCACTAAAGAGCTAAAATCAAAAAATAGTTCTTCCCATTGATTACTCACAGTTGTACTTATATCAACTCTAATTTGAGTACTAGGGTCTTGACTATTTTCAAATGCAACTCTTACAGGAGCTCCAGCGTTTGGAGACAATACTAGCGCACTAATAATTTGGTTTTCAGAAAAATCAACGGGTACGTCTAGGTCAATGAATTGTCCTGCAAAAAATATAGATCCTTCACTTTTTAAAGATCTTAAGACATTAGAGCTATTATTTAAGCCTCCAACGACAGGATTTGCTCCTATTGATGGTACGGCACCTTCAAAGCCTATAGCATTATAATTAAGTGATGTTGATTCAAAACCTAATGGTAGCACTATTTCAGTTGCATCTGAATCATCAATATTTCCTGATGCATCTACATCCATAAATGTTATAGAACCGTCTGCTTCGAGGCCACTTAATGTTGCACTTATGATACTTGAGCCTGAGTCACTTAATACTGATACGACACCAAACTCATCTACAGTTGCAACAGATTCGTTTGAAGAAGTATAGTCAAAAAAGGCAGCTGTTGTTGTAACAGTTTGTAAAATACCAGAAGGAAGATTGTACGTGGCAGATGTGCCATCTATAGTAATCGTACTTCCTACCGATGCTGCAGTTACTTGATCTACTCCATTAAGGATGGTAGCACTGTCTTGAAGAACCGTACTTAAATTTTCATATTTTACTTCATCAAGCCATAATTGGTAAGATTCACCATCATCAGCAGCTTCTGCATACCATAACATTCCGCTTTCCTGAGTAAGTTTAGCACCATCAGGTATTGGTATAAAATATTTTTGCCATTCTGTCCCTACTTGAAGGTTGTTTACTTGCGTTCTATACACTTGTCCTTCAAAGGTTAATCCAAAACCAATTTCATTTATAGTTTCTCCACGTGATGCTCTAGCATAAAAAGTCAATACATTATAACTGGTTAAATTTCTACCATCAGCAACAGAAAATATACCTCCGGCATAGCCTCCTTGAGGATCACTCCCATTTGGAATGTCAAATCGCATCGCAGCAGTTCCTTGAAAGACAACATCTGTATCTACAGCAAAGGCAGTTACTCTAGAATCTCCAAAAGCATCATATTGTAAACCAGCACTGAAACCATCTATAAAGATGTTTGCAATATTTGGAAATGTTGCTTCTTGTAGATTGTCTTCATCTGGTGCACAGCTATAATTAATCACCAGAAATAGCGCAGACATCAAATAGCTAAGCGTTCTTTTTGTGAATATCTTTTTCATGATTTTTTATTTTCCAATGTTAATATGTAAGTATGTTCTGATTTCCCACTCATTTCCGTTTGGAAAGCCTTGGTCAATTGGGTCTTGATATTGAAATCTCGGTGAGAAGTTATCCAAAGAACGCCAAGTATAACGAATACCGATACGTGTATTTGGTAATATAAACCAATCTTGTTTTCCTATAGTTGTAGAAAGATCTAGTTTAAATTGTAATGGGAATGTTAGGTTGAAATCTCTATGGAAATCAAAAGGTCCCCAGTCATCAATTTTTACTTCAGTGATTAATTTAAGTTTATTATAAATCACACGTACATCTGTACCATATCTATGAATTACTCTATCATCACTTCCGTTAGCCTGACCATTTCCTCCAAAAAAGTTTGCAATAAGACCAAAGTCAGGAGTAAATTTAGAAACGATTCTACCATTAATTTCCCATAAGTCTTCTGCAGATGGAGCAGAATCAAAAGCAACGGGCGCACGACTGTTACCAAAGAATCCGATGGCAGCATCTTGTGTTGTCGAAAGATGACGATATACAAAACCTAAACTAGCAGCAAATGGTGCATCTTCTGCTCTGTCATTATCCCATTCATAAAACCAAGATCCTGGGGTAGGGTCATATGTTAATAGAAGTTCACCTGCTGTGGTTTTTCTATTTGCTCTTACTACAAAAGGATCAGCAAGAATATTTCTAGACCTTGCTGGTGCTGGTGCTCCCATTGGAATAGGATCTACCAAAGGTTCTTGCCATAAGAAGTTAGGTGCAATTTGGAAATTACCTATGTTGTACGTGAAACCTGTTAAGAAATTATATTGGTTACCACTACCGCTATCTTTTAATCTCCATCCAGTAAATGTTTTGGTATAGTCTGCACCTCCGCCAGCAACTACGCCTTGAGCAGCACTTTGCGCATACCATTTAAATTTACCATTAGAATATTTTACTTTTAGTTTTCCTCCAAAATTATCACCTGAGTCTACTTCATTAACTAATACATTCGTAGTACCGTCTGCATCTGTCTTTACTATTTGATATTCTCTTCCATTTAAAGGTTGTCCAGCCCACATAGCTCCTAATTCAACATCAAATTTGCCGAATTTACGTTGTATGTATCCTGTAGCTCTTCGTGTTCTTGGTTGCGGTACAGCTCCAGATGTCACACCAGCACCACCTTGTTGTGCAATATCCTCGTGAAAGATTCCGGCTACTTTATATTTTCCAACTTGTTTTTCATATTTAACCAAAACGGCAGGATTTGCTCCCCACCATAGTTCTGGTCCAAAGGCTACTTTAAATCCTTTAAATGCTTTTTTTCCTTCAAACTCAAAACCAAAAGGCGCTAGTCCATTATATAAATCGATGTTTGGTCCATAATTTGCTTCAGGATATAAACCGAAGAAATCACCTTCATATCCCCAATGATAATGTCCTGTTCTGTAAAATCCTTTCACATTAGCATATTTCGTATTCCAATCAAACTCTGCTTGGTATACTTGCACTCTATTATTGTCATTAATAGGTACAATTCCATTGTCAGTTTGGACATTTATTGCACGACCTCTATTTTCAAAGAAAATCTCATCAATAGGGTTTCTAGCTACATTGCCTAAAATATTAGTTATAACATTTGCTCTTAGCCCTGGTGTTGGGTTAGCTTCAATACCAATATAATAGGATTCCATGTTATCAAATCCTAGTTGATCAGGAAAAACATTAGCATTAGGATCTCTATCTTCAGGAGTTGTTATACGATTACCTCCTGTATTAAACGTAGTAAATTCGGCTCTTAAAGAACTTATTTTAATTTTACTACCACCAGAACCACCTCCAGATGCGGCTTTATCACCTCGAGCTCTTAATACAGCATCTATTAACTGTATATTGCCAAAATGATTTTCGACAGATGCTGCTGTAGTACCCATTGCGTATGGGTTTAATTCATGTGCTTCCTTTAATGCATAGTAAGCTGCTCTAGGATATAAGGTATAAAGACCTTTTTCATTTGTTGGGCCCTTGGCACAAATACCAAACCACTCCTCATTCATGTTATCCTCACCTTCAACATAATCATTTTTATAACCTCCATTATCCCAAGAAGCATTATTGTCATGGACGTCTAGGTTTGTTGTTTGTTTATATTTCCACCAACCATCACTAAACTGGAAGGTAAATCCACCTATAGAATTTCTAGCTTTTCCTAAACCAGCTGCATTTGCGTATATTTCTTTCCAGTTACCTACCATATAGTAAGCCTGAGCTTTCTGATCTTCTTGGTTTTGAACAGCATTAAATGCATCAGAACCAAACTCTGTAAACATAAAAGGTTTTCCGTATTCCTTTTTTACTCTTTCAAAAGCATCACCAAAGGATACTCCTCGATACATGTTTGTACCATAAATATCAATGTCTTTACATTCTTCTGCTACGATATCTAGGAAAAGTAAATCTCCATTACAAATAGCAATAGGTTGAGATGTAATGATTTCCTTCATAGCAAGAGTTGCCTCGTTAAAAAGCTTATACATCGCTCTAGCACGTTGCTTAGACTTACTGTCCGCTTCTGGGAGATCTTCTGTTTCTGCACCATCCCAAAAAAGACCGTAGTTGTTTTCATTTCCTAATAGAAACATCAATATACCAGGCGTATCTTTAAATTCCCTAGCCATTGCTGCTGTTTCCTTAAGTAAAACCTCTCTTACACGAGGATCTGAATAATCAGTGTTGGGTTCCCATGCTCCACCTAGTGTAAGACCATAACGTCCAAAAGCATGATTAATCATCGTGTAAATACCATGCTTTTCATAGATATATTGTACCCATTTAGGTGGTACTCCTATATATTGCCTAATAGTATTTACTCCCATGTTCTTCAAAAGTTCCATTTCAGGATCTAAAGCAGCTTTAATAATATCATCAGACTGGTTCCAAAATTGATATGAAGTTGTGGCTATCGTTTGACCAATAGGGATGTAATCCCAGTTCATACCATTAATCATAAAATCTTGCCCATCTACGATTAACTTCATGCCATCATTAGCATTAGAAATAGTGACTTTATTCGCTTGTGCTAATAATGATGTTGAGGCTAAAAGTAGTAATAGTCTTAACAAATAATGTTTCATAGAATTATTGGTTTTAGTGAGTATGTAAGTCAATCAAAAATTGATGATTTTTACTTGTAGTGTTGTTTTATCATCCTTATGAAGTAAATATATCATTAAGAATTGTGAATGCCATTAAATATAAATGAACAAAAACTATACATTTTTCTTGTTTATGTCTTGTTTATTGTGAATTTAATGTTTTTTTGCCTATTGTATTTACAATCTGAATATTTTAAAGGCTTTTTTTTTTCAATTTAAAAAAGTGGATATGCGTTTATATTATGTTAATTTAGCGTTAATGTTGTATGTATGTTGTAGTGAATTCATTTCTTGTAGAGGTGTTATTACCTCAATGTGATAGCTAAAGGTGTAACTCTTGATTACTTATTTAAATAAACTTACATTTTTAAGTGATACATTATTATTTCTTCGACTACAGGAGATGTGACATATAGCTTAACCTGAAATAAGAAAAACTATTACAATGATAAAGTTTATAATACGCTTATATTTTTTACTATTCTCCTTAACTTTTATACAAGCTCAGGGACTTCCTCCAGTGGTAAATTATACGTCAAATATATATAATGCAGATAATCAAAACTGGATGCTAACCCAAGCTCCAGATAAAACAATTTATGTTGCAAATAATAAAGGGTTATTGGCTTTTAATGGCGCACAATGGGATTTGTATCCTTCTCCAAATGGAACTATAGTTAGAGGTGTTAAAGCTGTTGATGATAAATTATATACAGGTGCCTACATGGATTTTGGCGTTTGGGAAAAAGATGCCACAGGAGTTTTACAATACACATCTATTGTAAAAAAGCAACAACTAGTAATGATTGAAGATGAGCATATTTGGAACATAGAGCGTTATGGGCAATATGTGCTTTTTCAATCTTTAGATCGTATTTACATATATGATAGTTTAGATGGTAAAATAGAAATGATCACTCCTAATGGGCAAGTGGTACGTTTATTTTTAGTAGATGATGATTTGTTTTTTCAGGTAAAGGATAAGGGGCTTTATACTATAGAGAAAGGACAACCTAATCTTTTTAATTCAAGCCCTATACTTGTTCAAGAACGCTTGATTAACCTCTTTAGCGTTGAAGGACAATTAATAGGTATAACGGCAAATAAAGGATTCTATATTATAGAGAAGGATCGAACAACACCTTGGGATGTCGTAGATAACGAATCAATAAAACAGTATACTGTTTATAGTGCGATTCAACGTAAAAATAAATCTATTGTTTTAGGTACTATCGAAAATGGAATTGTCCAACTTTCAGAAGACGGTACGTTTGAATACCAAATAAAAAAAGAGAGCGGTCTAAATAATAATACAGCGCTAGCATTATTAGAAGATAAAGATCAAAATTTATGGATCGGTTTAGATGCAGGAATCGGTTGTGTAAATAGTCAAAGCCCTTTTCATCAATACATAGATGTAAGCGGAAAGCTAGGGACGATATATGCCTCGGCATTTGTAAACGGTTATATATATTTAGGTACTAATCAAGGATTATTTTATAAACCTGAGGCATCACAATTTGACTTTATAAGAATGCCGGGGACTGAAGGGCAAGTATGGAATTTACGTTTTATAGATGGAACACTTTTTTGTGGCCATAATAATGGAACATATATTATAGAAAATGATAAACAACAATTAATTGCTGATATTGAAGGTACTTGGGATATTAAAAAAATTCCAGGAAAAGAAAATCTTCTTCTACAGGGTAACTATGGAGGTCTCTATGTTTTAGAAAAAAAATCAAATGGGTGGCGAGTTAGAAATAAAATTGAAAATTTTGTTAATTCTTCTAAGCATTTTGAAATTATAAAAGACAATAGAATTCTTGTTAATCATGAGTATAAGGGAGTATTTGAAATAAAAATCGATCCCCAATATCAACAAGCTTTGGAAGTGTTTAAGCATACAGATATCAATATAGGGAAGCATTCTAGCTTATCAAAGCTAGATGATACTGTTTTTTATGCAAATGAAGAAGGCGTTTTTTTATATAATGATAAAGACAGGAATTTCATACGCGAAGAGAGATTGAGTAATGTGCTTAATGAAGATGCTTTTGTGACAGGAAAACTAATAGAAGACGAAGATAAGTTATGGACGTTTACAAAAGAAAACCTTATAGGTATAGCTCGTGATAAACTGGATGGGGCATACACGATTAAAAAGATATCGATACCATTTAGTTTACGTAATACAGTAGAAGGGTATGAGAGTTTTGTTAAGATTCGCGAAAATGAATACCTCCTAGGGACTTCGAATGGTTTTATTATAGTAGATATTTCTAAAAATGAAAATGTAATTCCAGATTATAAAATTAACCTAAAATCTGTCTCAATTCACAGGTTAGGTAGAGAGGCTAGATTAGTACCTTATAAGGAAAGTGTGGAGTTTTTATCCTCCGATAATAATATCAATTTTTCTTATGGAGTTCCTGAATATGATAAATTTCTAACGACAGAGTATTCATATTTATTAGATGGACTATATGATTCTTGGAGTTCTTGGACATCCAATTCAAGTATACATTTTGAAAATCTACCTCATGGATCATATTCGTTTAAGGCAAAAGCTCGTGTAGGAGGGAAGGAAACAAGTAATGAAATACTATATGACTTTACGATTGCAAGTCCTTGGTATTTATCTAACGTAAGTATAGCAATATATGTTATACTAACGATATTATTATTTATGGCATTAAATTGGTTCTATAAGCGACATTATAAGAAGCAACAAGAACTAGCTCTGGACCGAACCAAAAAAGATATGGAGCTTAAGGCTATGGAGAGCGAAAAACAAATTGTAGAATTGAATAATGCCAATCTTAAACAAGATATTGATGCACGTAATAGAGAACTTGCTGTCTCCACTATGAATATGATTAATAAAAGTAAGACGCTTAATGCTATTAAAAGTGCTTTATTAAAAACTGAAAAAATTGAAGATATAAAAGCAATCATATCTTTGGTTGATAAGACTATCGAAAACGAAGAAGATTGGAACTTTTTTGAAGAAGCTTTCAATCATGCTGATAAAGATTTTTTCAGAAAGGTTAAAGAGATACATTCTTCATTAACAGCAAATGACTTAAAACTATGTGTATATCTACGATTAAATATGTCTTCAAAAGAGATTGCACCACTTTTAAATATCTCATCACGTAGTGTTGAGATAAAACGTTACAGACTACGTAAAAAACTTGATTTATCAAGAGAAGTCAATTTAAATGACTACTTCATTAACCTTTAGCCTATACAACATATTGTATTTAAAACTCTACAAGAGTACAACATTGGTATAATTTTGTTAAAAAAAAATACGATTATACTAATTTCATTTTCTTAGCTAATAGCCTGTAAATACAGGGGTATGTTGTTATTGTTTGTTAATATGACAATGGATAAGGTTAAAAAATGAAGTGTATGTTTTTTGTATAGGGCTTATTTAAAGAATCTTCAAAATTTGAGCTTAAATTTGAGAATATTAGAATTCAAGGAAAATACTTTTTCTATAGTAACCACTATTATATAATACTTTAGTGCTTGTAGACAATTTATAAGTGTACTGTAAAATTAATTTCAAAAGATGATTATTATTAATTATCAATTGTAAAGGGATAATAGGAATTACTATACTAAATAGGTGCGTTTTACCAAATTCTAAGAAAACTGTTTAATACTTTTTAAATATACTATTATGAAAAAAATTACTTTACTATTATTTCTTGCGCTACTCGGAGGAGTTACAATGCAAGCTCAAAACTTACTGACCAACGGTGATTTTGAAGGAGGAATGGTTGATTGGACTGGAAATGCTTTTAATATTCAAGAAGATGGAGGGAATAGCTTCAATTTTGCAGATGTTGAAACGGCAGGAAATGCGTTTGACGTAAACTTAAGCCAAATTTTAGGAATTACTGAGGGGCAAACGTATATATTAACCTTTGATGCATCATCAGACGGAAATCGTACTGTCATTGCAGGTATTGGTCTTAACGAAGCTCCTTTTACTGCAGCAACAGAAACTGTAGATCTAACAACAGAAACTCAAACGTACACATTAACTCTTACTGCTGGTGGTATTGGTATTCCAAATAGTAGAGTATTATTTGATATGGGCGCAGAAACTGGAGTTGTTGTAATAGATAATGTATCTCTTGAATTAGAAGATAGTATGAGCACATTTGACGATGGCTTACTTGATAATGGTGATTTTGAGCAAGGAATGGTTGTATGGACTGGAAATGCTTTCAATGTACAAGAAGACGGAGGTAACAATTTTAACTTTGCAAATGTTGAAACAGCAGGAAATTCATTTGATGTAAACTTAAGCCAAATTTTATCAATTACTGATGGTGAGACGTATGTCTTAACATTTGATGCATCATCTGATGGTGATCGTACAATGATTGCTGGTATTGGTCTTAACGAATCTCCTTTTACTTCTGCAACAGAAACAGTAGACCTAACTACAGAAACACAAACGTACACATTAACTCTTACGGCTGCTGGGATTGGTATTCCAAACAGTAGAGTATTATTTGACATGGGTGCAGACACTGGTGTTGTAGTAATAGATAACGTATCTTTATTTGTAGATGGTGGAGAAGAAAATATGCTTCCATTAACAGCAGCTCCTACGCCTCCAAATAGAGCTCCAGAGTCTGTATTTTCTCTTTTTAGTAATGCATACACTCCGCAACCAGCTGTAGTTTTTGGCGCTTTTGGAGTAGGAACTCAAGATATCACAACCATTCAAATAGAAGGTGATGATACACAACAGATTGGTTTAAATCAGCCAGCTGCAGAATTCCTTTTAGTAGATTGGGGCCTTCCTGTTGATAATTCAGCGATGACTCATTTCCACATGGATTTTTGGATACAAACAGATTTATCTACAGGTTTAATAGCAAACCCTAAATGGTCTAACCACGTAGGAGATGCTGGAGAAACTTCTGCTTTCCAATTAACAAACCCTGTTAACACATTTGGAGAATGGATATCTATAGATATTCCAATTGCTGATTTTGATGCTGATGACCCGGCACAACAAAGAGATGCTTTAAGACAATTTGTACTTACAGTAGCTGGTGCAGACGGTGGAGATAGAACTATTTTTATTGACAACCTTTACTTACACCAGAATACAGTACTTAGTACTGAAGAATTTACATCAATAGATGTATCAGTGTATCCTAACCCTTCATCAGAGCGTTGGACAGTAAAGACAACTTCAGATGTTATTACTACGGTAGCTGTATATGACCTTTTAGGTAGAAGAGTATCACAAGCAACGCCAAATGCAAATTCTTTTGATATCAATGCTTCAAACCTTAGAACAGGTATTTACTTAGCAACGATTACGACAAATAACGGTCAAGAGACCATAAAATTAATTAAACGCTAAATAGGTTAATCCTAGGGATTATTATATTTTAGTATAAAAAAGGCTATCATCTTAGGATGATAGCCTTTTTTGCTTTAAAATATTTTTATAATCTATAATTGAACTTTTCAAAATAAAATATAAATAACTAAAGGTTTTTGATGTTGCTAACAAATTTTGAGAAGCTACCATAATTATTTCATTGACTCAGGCAACCATTCTTTCAATAATTGCGTCTTTATTAATAAATCAATAATTGATTTATATTGAACTAATAATTCTCAAAAATGTTAGAAAACCCTAAAATCAACGTAAAAATTAAAATATCAGCCTTATGGGCATCTTTAATGTCATTATATATCTACGGTGATTATTTTGAACTTTATGCTCCAAGTAAAGTAGAAAATCTTATTAATGGTACTAGCCTATTAGACAGCCCTACAAAACTATTTTTAGCATCACTCATGTTAGCAATTCCATCCTTGATGATTGCGCTATCAATTCTTTTAAAACCAAAGATTAATAAGTGGCTTAATATTGTTTTTGGAATTTTATTTACTATAGTCGTTATAATGGTAGCGAGTACTGCCTTATACACTTGGTACACCTTTTATGTTTTCTATGCCATTTTAGAGGGAATCATCACATTATTGATTGTTTGGTATGCTTGGAATTGGCCAAAGGAAATTTCAGATTAATATAACAAACCAAAAATGATTGAGATTCACTGAAAATTAATAACTGATTTTGGAATACTTTTAAAAACAGTTACAAACACATTCTCTTAATTAAAAATGAGAGTGTAGAAATCTCATTAGCCTTTCCTTTAAGGGTTTAGGTAGTTAATATAGCTGAAATAAACTAAAATAGAAAAAACTATTTATACCAGTTATAATGTCTTACCAAGCCACATTCCACCAAAAATAGCTATAATCCCAATGGTAAAACTAGCAATGGCGTAGATAGCAAATTGCATAAAATCACCCGATTTTATAAAATTATGATGTTCATAAGCAAAGGTAGAAAAGGTTGTAAACCCTCCACAAAACCCCGTAGCTAGTAAAAGCGTAGTATTACTAGATAATGCATTATTCTTTATGGCCCAACCTAATACTAAACCTATAATCAGACTCCCAAGAATATTAGCCGTAAATGTACCATAAGGGATACCAGAGCCAGAAGAATTCCATACTTTACTAAGTAGATATCGAGCAATACTTCCTGTACCGCCACCTATAAAAACAAGTAGTAATTGTTTCATATATTAATCCCTTTTCTTTAA
>JBLHOX010000004.1:0-24236 GCA_047623725.1 Dokdonia sp.
TCTTTTATAAACAGCAAACTACTTGTTAATGAAATAGAAAATCACTCTACAATTTAGAAATAATAGAAGCTATCGTTGTAATATTCTTAAAAATGAGGGATCTTTGAATTATATATTTGATAATGAAGACTTTTGAGAAATTAAATGATCTATTAAACTCTCAACTATGATAAAAAAATACACCTCTATTATTATCTTTTTATGTACAATCTGTACACATGCACAAGACTTTATCGAACAACCTACTTGATGAAAATATTGGTTTTATTAGAAGTCTTAAATTGAGAGATCTCAATAATGATGGAAATATTGATATCATAATCTCTAGTGAATCTAATAGTCTTATTACATGATTTGGTAACGAAGATGGTACTTTTGGAGAATCTATCATTATAGAAAATGAAGCATCTCCTTCTGCAAGAGATATTGAGTTTTTAGATATAAATAATGACGGTTTCTTAGATATTTTTATTGTTCTTTCTTTATTCTTAGATACAAATATAAATGCAGAACGACTCGTGTATTATATAAACAATGGCGATGGCACTTTTGAAACCCCCTTAGAGATTGTAGAGTTTAATAGTTCTAATGACGTTAATAATTTTTCTTCCATATTTGATGTTGATAATAATGGGTTTGAAGATGTTATCATTAGGAACGCTGCTCAAAATTTAATATACTACCCTAATACTGGAAATAGTACTTTTGGAACTCCTGTTCAAATTGGGGGATTCTCTAACAGAGAAGTTTTTGCACAAGATTTTAATAATGATACTCTTATAGATATTGTAACATGTGGAAGTTCGCCTCAATTATTAATAAACAATGGAAATGGGACATTTACTGAAAACTCTTCATTAGATATTTATCCAGCAGAACAGTTCGCTACAAAAACATTTGCTGGACAAATTGATAATAATCAAACTTCAGATCTTTTATTTACTCATACTAATTTTGTTGATAACGCAGGTATTATCTGGTTTTCAAATGATGGGAATGCTAATTTTACGATTCAAGAAAATATCATCAACTCAACCATCACAAATAATATCGTATACACCATAGCACGTTTAGCAGATTTTGATGGCGATGGTAATAATGATATAATAGCTGGATATGGATCAGGTAACAATCCTGGTTTAGGAATTCCAATATGGTTTAATAATGAAGATGGAAACTTTGGAGACCCTACCATAATAGAGACTACAAATGATAAAATAAATAATGGATTAAAGATTTTTGATTTTAATAATGATAATAAAATGGACTTTATAGTAGGTACCGAAGATGGAAACTTGGTCTGGTTTGAAAATAATATACCATTATCTGTAGATGACAATTCTATACATACATTAACGATCACCCCAAACCCTTCTGAAGGGATATATACTATTACAAATAATCAAAACAATCAGCTCTATACAATACAAGTATATAATGCATTAGGACAAGTAGTAGCTACTATACAAAATAGTAATACGGTAGATTTATCTGCACAACCTAGTGGAATATATATTGCAAAAATTGAAGATCAATCAGGAGCTAGTATAACTAGTAAAAAACTTATAAAGCTATAAATAAAGGTGTATACGCTTTCGCGAAAGCGTACTATTCAATAATAGATTCATAAATGGCTTCTTGGATTCTTGTACGCAATCCTGAAGTGACTAGTTTACGATTTTCCATCGTAGGAAATGTACGGTTAGATAAAAATACATAGACAAGATCTTGTTCTGGATCTGCCCACGTATAGGTGCCTGTAAAGCCGCTATGCCCAAAACTGGTCATAGAGACACAACCACAAGTAGGGCCGCTTCCAGAAAGCTGAGGCTTATCAAAACCTATACCTCGTCGTACATTTTTATCACAATACGTACAGGTGTTAAACTCCTCTAGCGTTTCTTTAGAAATGTATCGTTTACCGCCATAATAGCCGTTCTGGAGGTACATCTGCATCAGCTTTGCGACATCATTTGCATTACTGAATAAACCTGCGTGACCTCCTATATTACTTTGCATGGCAGCCCCCATATCATGCACGTATCCTTGTACTTTTTGGTTACGCCAATAGGTGTCATTTTCTGAAGGAACAATCGATTTTTTGGAGAATCTATCTAAAGGTTTATAGCCTGTTCTATTGGCTCCTAAAGAGTTATAGAATCGTTCTGACGTGAGTTTATTTAAATCTTTACCGTAGTAATCTTCTAAGAACTTCTTCATAAGATAGTATGGTAAATCGCTATACTTATAGGAAAGTCTATCTCTCAAATCACTCTCGCCAATACGTTTTATAATAGAATCTGTATAATCACTACGCAAATACATCTCATCTGCTATTTTGATATTAAACTCTTTTGAGTAGGCAGAACGATAATATTCTTTAGATGGTTTGTTGGTAGTTGTATCCATCGTGGCTAAGTAAAAAGGAATCCATGCTTTAAAACGTGCGTAGTGCGATAATGCTTTACGCAAGGTGATATTTGACTTATTGGTTCCTTTTAATTCAGGAATCAATTTCCCTAAAGTATCATCTAGCGAAATCGAACCTTGACTTCGTAACTCCATCAGTAAAGGAAGTGATGCCAATATTTTGGTCATAGAAGCCACATCATATACATCACTAGGTTTTACTTTACGTTTTTTAGTATAGGTGTGATATCCAAAACTCTTATTATAGATCACTTTTCCTTTGCGTGCAATAAGTACTTGTGCTCCAGGCATCATTGCTTGTGTAATACCAGAACGAACGAGTGCATCTACTTTTTTGTATAAGCTATCAGAACTCATCCCTACTTCTTCTGGAATACCGTACGAAAGTCTGCGTAAAGTACCTGACTCAAAACCTGATCCTATGAGTGTATCTTTTAAAGAAACTGGAAGTTTCCCTTTACTCGGAATAGCTCCAAAAATAAGCTGCGCACTTTTTTCTTGTGCTATTTTACTATTCTGATAACTATGGATAACACCTTCTATATTGGTGGTAGATAATAAATCTAACATGGCATAAGGACGTACAAAAAGATCTAATACGACATCATTTGTGCGGGCTATTTCATATAACCAAGTTTTCTCTTTATCTGTAAACGCATACGATTTCCATGGGTTTGCATTTGATCTGTGAAAACCAACAACTACATAATTATAGTTTTTCAGTTTGGTGATCATTTCATCCAGTGTTTTTGCTTTTACGTGTGTCACTTGATCGTACTTGCGCATTTCTTTTAAGAAATGGTTTCCAGAATCATCCCCTAATGAGACATATGCTATTTTCTTTTCTTCAAGGTTTTTTACAGGAAGAATTGCCTTTACGTTTTTTGTAATGGTCAATGCATTTTCTATAGCTTCACTATACACCACATCATCTAGATTTGTATTTAGATCGGCAACAAGGTTTTCTGTAGCGACTGGTTTATAGTCTGATAAACCCACTTTATACTTGGCATATAATATCTTTTTTACAGAATGTGCGAGACGCTCTTCTGTAATTTCTTCTTTTTCTAATGCTGCTTTAATTTTTAAAGCAGCTGATGGCACATCATTACTGATTAAAAGAATATCATTTCCAGCTTTAAAAGCTGCAAGGTCAATATCGCCAGCTTCTTTAAAGTTTGAAGCCCCTTTCATATTAAGCGCATCTGTAACGATCAGTCCATTAAAACGTAAACTATCTTTAAGTATGCTCGTCACCACGGTTGGAGAGAGCGAAGTAGGATATCCTACTTCTGGCACCAAATTAGGTACATTAAGATGGGCTACCATCACACTAGAAACGCCAGCCTCTATGATTGGTTTATAGGGATACATTTCAATATTCTTAAGACGTTCTAAGGTAAAATCTAAGGTAGGTAAGGTTTTATGACTGTCTTGATCTGTATCTCCATGACCTGGGAAATGTTTTGCACTTCCTAAGACACCAGCACTTTGCATTCCTTCTAAAAAAGCAACTGCTTTTTCGGTAACGTTTATTTTGTCTTCTCCAAAAGATCGATTTCCTATAATAGGATTTGCAGGGTTGACATTAATATCAACGACAGGTCCAAAATTAATATGTACTCCTAATCGCTTACAATGTTCTCCTATTCTTGCGCCTACATCTTTGATAATACGATTGTCTTGTATAGCTCCCAACGTCATATTCCACGGGAATGCATAGGTACTATCCAATCGCATAGACAATCCCCACTCTGCATCCATTCCTATTAATAAAGGGGTTTTTGCCAACTCCTGAAACTCATTATTGAGTCTTGCTTGTCGTATAGGTCCGCCTTTGGAAAAAATAATCCCTCCAACATACTGGTCTTTAATAAGGGCTCTTATCTTATCTACTTTTGCTTTAGGATCACTCGAAAAAACATCGACCATAAACAACTGTCCAATCCGTTGTTCTACGGTCATACTCGTATACACACTATCCACCCATTTGCGTTGCGCTTCTATATCATTTGTATAAAGCGGATATGATTGCTGTCCTAACGCAAAAAATGGTATGTAAATAAAACTAAGAAAAAGTAGGTATTTCCTAAACTGCATATATCAATAAGTATTTATAAAGAATAACTGTTGTTACTCGCCTCTTTAAAACAAATACAATGCCATTAAGAAGTAAGCTGGGTATAGTACAAGCAATGCTTCAAAATATCACAAAAATTTATTTCTTTTATGCTCATTTGTCGTCTTAAAGTAGAACCATAGCATTAACTATGCTTAGACTTTACTCCTAAACTGATCTTAAATTAATTTAAATTTTAAGGTAACATTTTGAAACATAGCTTGTATTACGAATTTACTAAGTTTGTCTCCGCTTTCGCGAAAGCGTATAAAAAGTTAACAAAATATTATTAACCACACTCCTATAGCGTCAGAAAAGATGAAAACGTATGTCTATATTCGTTAATTATGATAAAAACTTACCAGTATATGGTGCTATTTTAATAATTTAGTAAAAAAAGCTTTGAAATATTTTTACTCCCTAGTTATATGTTTCCTGTTTTCTGTAAACATATTTGCGCAACATCAAGATCCGTTTTATGCAACGATGGCACTTCATCATGCAGAAGCGCTTGCAAAGGATGCTCCTAATGATATTGAAATCTTATCTACCTATCGTAATGAAGCTGCTGTATTAATGACCACTACGGGAAGTCATAAATTACATGATAGAATTCTTACACATGGGCCTGGATATATATTCAGAAATTCCAAAGAAGAAGCAATCACAGCGATTCAAAATCCTCCAACGGGAACAGAACGTACTACACGTGCTGCTTTAGATTTTTCTATCACTGAGGATGTCACCGTGATTCCTACCCTAGAATTAATACAAACGCAAAACATAGCCGACCATATTCTTGAATTAGAAAGTTATGGCACTAGACATCATAGCCGAGCTTCAGGAACGCAAGCGGCTATAGATTTAAAAGAAAAATGGGAAGTGATGGCAGCTAGTTATGGCAGAACAGATGTAAGTGTACGATTATTTGAGCATGCAAATACGGGAATGCCTTCTGTGATTTTAACTATTATAGGTGCTGAATTTCCTGACGAATATGTTATTACAGGAGGGCACTTAGATTCTACATCAAATCAAGGAAATGATAATGCACCAGGAGCTGACGATGATGCTTCTGGAATTGCTACGATTACAGAAGCTACAAGAGCGCTGTTTGAAATAGAATTTGTCCCTAAACGAACGATTGAAGTCATGGCGTATGCCGCCGAAGAAATTGGCTTAGTAGGTTCTAACGAAATTGCCAGTGAATATGCTGCAAATAATGTAAATGTAGTAGCTGTTTCTCAGTTTGATATGACTTTATTTAATGGGTCATCAAATGATGTTTCTTTTATAACAGATTTTACAAGTGGAGATCTTACGAGTTATATGATGAGTCTTTTAGATCACTATAACGCTTCTGGACCTCATCAAGTTACTTACAGTACTTCTGTATGTAATTATGGATGTTCTGATCATGCAAGTTGGACAGGACAAGGCTATATGGCAGCATTTCCGTTTGAAGCAAATTTTGGACAACACAATAGTAATATACATACGACAGGAGATTTATTTAGCTTAACAAATACCGCTACACACGCGACTAAGTTTGCCAAATTATGTGCCGAATTTCTAATTGAAGTTGCTAAAAATGACAATACATCGCTTGCTGTTAATGATAGTATAGCGTCTTCTATCTATATCACTATTCATGATGGTGTACTTTCCTATGATTTTACATCTTCTCAAAAAGAGGTTACAGGTATACGTCTATACGATATCCGAGGAAAAGAAGTAATGACAGTAACAAACGTATCTGAAAAAGATCAAATAACAACACCATCGCTAAGTACAGGAGTGTATATTGCTTCTTTTACTACCGATGATACGAGTACTCCTATTGTTAAGAAATTAATTGTGCAATAAAACGCTTTTATTTTCTTAAAAAACGACTGTGCCAACTCTCGCTAGCAGGTACTTCCCAGTAATGATTGTATTCTTCTAAGTTGGTCACTAGGTTGTTAAACACGATTGTATTTTTCCCTACAGCACCATCTTTTACCATTTTTTTAAAGTCAATGAGCGTTTTAAAGTGAATACGATCATTTTGATAATAGGTCACATTCATTTTATCTAACAAGTCTACATCTAACTCTTCTTGTAGCGATTGAATAAATCGTACTTGACTGTCTATAGAACAACCGCTAGCAGATTCCTGTGATTGATCTAAAGCGATTACAATAAATCGTTCATGCTTCACTTCAAACCCAGCTTTAAGCGCTGCTCCATGTGCTGTCCATGAGGTAAGAAACGTAGATAGATCTTTTTCAAGTTGTGAGACCTGATCTTCTGTAAAGGCTTTGTCACTTTGGTATATCCAAACTCGTGACTGATCAGGAAGTGTATGTATATCTTGTAACATAGGGTTTTATTGATAAAAAAGATAGACCTATGCCTATCTTTTTATATTCGTTATATACTAAAAGGTGTTATAATTCTTCTGCAGCAGCTATCATTTCTGCAACATCCATCACTTGTATACTATCTTCTTTTTCTTTGCTTTTAAGACCATCTGTCATCATCGTATTACAGAATGGACATCCTGCTGCGATAATATCTGGTTTTACTTCTAGTGCTTGTTCTGTACGTTCTATATTGACGTCTTTATTCCCAGGCTCTGGTTCTTTAAACATTTGTGCTCCACCAGCTCCACAACAAAGACCATTGCTTTTACACTTACGCATTTCTACAAGTTCTACTTCTAGTTTACGTAATAAATCACGGGGTGCTTCATATACATTATTTGCGCGTCCTAAATAGCATGGATCATGAAAAGTAATACGCTTTCCTTTAAACTTACCACCTTCTACGGTAAGACGTCCATCATCTAATAGTGATTTTAAAAACTGCGTATGGTGTACTACTTCGTAGTTTCCTCCTAAAGACGGGTATTCGTTTTTAATGGTATTAAAACAATGTGGACAAGCGGTTACGATTTTTTTGATTTCGTATCCATTAAGGACTTCAATGTTAGTGACCGCTTGCATTTGAAAAAGAAACTCGTTTCCGGCTCTTTTTGCGGGATCACCTGTACAGCTTTCCTCGGCTCCTAACACGGCAAAATCTACATTGGCTTTATTTAAGATACGAGCAAAAGCTTTGGTTATTTTTTTTGCTCTATCATCAAAACTACCTGCACAACCTACCCAAAATAATACTTCAGGCTTTTTGCCTTGTGCCATATATTCTGCCATGGTAGGCACTCTTAGTGGTTCACTCATAGTGTATGTTTCTGCTTTCGCGAAAGCGAAATTATTATGATCTAATCTTCAAAAACTTGAATGGTTACTTCTTTATCTACTAACTCTGTAAATTTCCCTTTGTATCGTGTAGCTTTTACTAAATGGTTATCAATCCAATGGTAATTACCTCCTCTAGGTTTTCCCATCAATAAACTATGATAGTTAAAACCATGTTTTTTAAGCCATGTTTCTGTATATACTCTGTGCTCTTCTACACGAGAGGTAAAAAAACATATAATATGTCCTTGACTATACCAGTTGTTTAATGTCTTTAATGCATCTGGGTACACTTGTGCTGTAAGCATACGTTCTGGTTCTTCATTTGGAATATCATCACAAATAGTCCCATCAATATCTATGAGATAATTTTTAACACCTTCTGGAAGTACTGGGCTTATATGCTCTCCGTTTTCTAATTTCTCACTTAATAATTTATCTACATCTTCCTTATTCATTTCTTTGGTTTATTGTTATTTATGGATTTAAAATCTTCTTTACTTATTCTTATAAAATGAGCCTGTACGTGGACTCCTATTTTTTTTAAATTAGGATCGTTAAAATCCATTCTTGTACGATATAAAGCTTCTTCAGATAACGCTAATACTTGTTTTTGAGAACAATAATCACAGGTTATCTTTTGAACTTTCACAGAATCTATTTGTTCTTTTTTATTAAAATAAATTCTAGTATATACTTTAAATTGCAAACTATCTTCTCGCCAACTACGTTGTGCGCTTACCATACGTGGGAAGCATAAGAAGGATAGTATGATTATTAATTTAGCTTTCATCAATCCAATTTGCTCTATCCATTTGATTAAATGGCCACGGAGCTCCATTGTTTTCTATATTAGTCATTGCATTGTTAAGATCACTTGGTGCTGCACTTTCTTCCATCACCATATAGCGACGCATATCTAGGATAATACTCAATGGATCTATACCTATAGGACATGCTTCTGTACATGCATTACAGGTGGTACACGCCCATAATTCTTCTTTACTAATATGATCATCTAAGAGCTGCTTCCCGTCTGGTTGGAATGAACCATTCTCATCTATATTCTTACTCACAGTTTCTAAACGATCACGTGTATCCATCATAATCTTACGTGGAGATAACTTCTTCCCTGTTTGATTTGCTGGACACTCACTCGTACAACGACCACATTCTGTACAGCTATATGAGTTCATTAACTGTACCCAATTTAAATCAAGGACATCACTTGCTCCAAATTTTTCTGGCTCGCCTTCATCTTCAGCTGGTGCTGCATAAGGGTCTGCATCAGGATCCATCATAAGCATTACTTCTTTGGTAACTGCTTCTAGATTATCAAGTTCTCCTTTTGGTTTTAACTTAGCATACCACGTATTTGGGAAGGCTAATAAAATATGTAAGTGTTTAGAATAATATAAATAATTTAGGAATATTAAGATGCCAATAATATGTACCCACCAAGCGCAACGCTCTAAAATAATAAGTGAAGATTCTGACATTCCTTCAAATAAAGGCGCTATATACTGACTTATAGGAAAGGCTCCTACCAAACCACCTTCGGATGCATAATGAGCTGCTCCTATGGTTTGTAATTGTAAATCTGCTGCATTCATGACTAAGAAAAGTGTCATAAGTACCATTTCAAAATAGAGGATTACGTTTCCATCCATTTTAGGCCATCCTTTCATTTCTGGGCTTAAGAAACGTTTAAGTCGTATGACATTACGACGTATCCAGAATATAACAACCGCAACAAATACCAGAAATGCTAGGATTTCAAAACTCCCTATTAAGAAGTCATAAAACCCACCTAAGAATCCAAAAATACGATGTGTACCAAAGATACCATCTATAATAATCTCTAATACTTCTATATTAATGATAATAAACCCTAAGTATACAACAACGTGTAGTATTCCTGAGATAGGACGCTTTACCATTTTGTATTGCCCTAAAGCAATCTTAGCCATATTACGCCAGCGCAATGGTTTATTATCCGATCTATCTATCTCTTTTCCGAGTTTGATATTACGAAATAACTTTCTAATGTTTTTTGTAAAAAAACCAATCCCTAGAATAAGGATTATCAAGAATAAAATATTAGGTATGTATTGCATAATCGTTCGTTAGTATTCCCCTAACGTAACGAATCTTTAGGCGAAATATACTCTTTTGGTTTTTTACCAAAAAGAGAGAAATGTACATATCGCTTAGGATTTAATCTCATATCCTCCATCAATAATTCCATCTGCTTTGTGGTACGCTCCAAATTTACGTAAACTTGGTCATCCTGCAAAAGCTTTCCGGCCGTTCCTTTGCCAGATTTAAGATTATTTGCAATTCCTTCAAAATCTGATACTAAATTTTCAATATTTGATATTAAAGTACCTATTTCTACTTGAGAAAGTGAATCTGATATTTTTGCAAAGTTGGAAGATATCTCTTCAAAATTTGTAATGGTTCCATTAAGCTTCTCTTTATTATCTGTCAAGAGCCCATTCATAGAACGTGATGTTGTTTTTAATTCTCTAGAGATTGCAGAAAAATTTGCAATGGCCTCTTTAAGATTACTTTGAGTGTCTTTATCTAATACACTATTTACAGATTTCACAAGAGAGTCTGTATCATTAATAGCAGATTCTATGACAGCTTGTAATGGTTCTAATCGTTCTGTCACAAGTTCCATAATACCATTATCAATTTCGGAAGCAAGGATATCGCCATCTTTTGCGAGCTCTCCTTCATAACTTGGAACGATCGCAAGGTTTTTACCGCTTATAAAACCGATACCGTATACTCGTGCAATACTCTTATTTGAAAATTCAAAATCACTTACTACATCAAAATGCACTTTTAACATCCCACTTTTGTCAGCAAACTTAATAGAGATTACTTTTCCTACGGTAAGACCATTGATCGTTACATTGGCTCCTGGAGTGAGTCCTTCTACATTATCATATAGCGCATAAAAATTTCTATTTTTATCAAGCAAGTTTTTGCCTTTAAGATAGTTATAACCGCCTATAACAATGACTAATGCAATGATTGCGAGTATTCCTGTTCTGACTTCTTTAGAAATTTTAAACATATAGTATTTTATACAGTAGACAAATGTAGGAATTTAATAAGAACCTTAGCTTTATGGTTCTATTAATTTAACACTTGTTTTAATGGGACTTGGATATTATTTTTTTCAAAGGAAACAATAAAAGCGGTGCTATACCCTTTTGCTTTTGCTTCTTCTAGTTTTCTTTTAATCTCCGTATAATTAGACGTTGCACCATAGAAATACTTAAAAATTCCTCTCTTTTTAAGTCTAGACACTTCTTTAAGTCCTTTAAAATTATATGATTTAGTTTCTAATTTTCTTTTACTGGCAGCAAGTTGTACTTTAAAAGTAATGCCTTCTACGATCTTATCTGGTATATCGCTTTTTACTTCTTCGACCTCTTCTCCTCCACTTGCAATTACTTCATTATCTAAATAGCTAAATATTCTTCCTTTATATTCTTTAACAGCAGATGCCATAGAGTTAGCGAGTGCTTGCTGTCCTTTTGAAGAGTTGAGATATTTTCTTTCGTTGGTATTTGTTATAAAGCCAGTTTCAACAAGTATACTAGGCATTACGGTTTGATGCAATACAATAAACCCAGCTTGTTTTACGCTTCTATCTTTACGTTTTAGTTTTTTTCTAAAATTATCTTGAACTAAGGAAGCTAAAAATACACTTTGATCTAAAAACTCTTCTTGCATGAGTTCTAGCCCTATGGCAGATTCTGGAGAGTTCAGATCATACTGAGCGTATGTCTCTTCATAATTTTCTTCCAGAAATACTACGGAGTTTTCTGCTTTTGCAACATTCATGTTGGTACCATTACGATGTAGCCCTAAAACATAGGTTTCTGCACCATAGGCTTGTGAATTATGTGCATTACAATGTATCGAGATAAATAAATCTGCTTCGGCTTTATTTGCAATTTTACCTCTTTCATATAATTCTATAAAGACATCTTTTTTACGCGTGTAAATAACTTCTATGTCTTTACTCTTCTCAAGCTGTTTCCCTAAAGCCAAAACAATTTTAAGGGCAATATCTTTTTCTGGAGATCCAGTCTTAGAGGGTTTTCCATGATCTTTACCTCCATGTCCAGCATCAAGTACTACTTTAAACTTTTTTTTGGGTGGGTTTTGTGTTAAAGAAGTTGCATTTACATTAACAAAACCCAAGAGTAGCGTTAAATAAATACTAAATGAAATATAATTACGCATCCTTTTTATCAAAATCTAATCTTTTAAGCGTTAGTTAGCCATATTATTGACAGAATATATAATAGCTAACGTAAATTGTTTACTGGTTATTTTCAAAATTACAAGAATTGAATTTCAACCCGAAAAATATACGTAATTTTGTTACTTTAAATGATGCTTGTCACACAAAAATAGGATTAATCGCATTGCAAACAAAAACTGTACACCTTTCTTTATTCATTTGCTTATTCTTGCTTTGCCCATTTTTGACGGTAGCACAGGAGTTTCCATCCAAGAATAGTGCCATACCGGCTTCTAAAGAAGATACGACTGCTTCTAAGGCAATTGAAGACAATCTTAGTACGCTTTCGCGAAAGCAAACCCCAAGAGACACCACAGGCATTGTAAGAGATAGTGTACGTACCGATTCTGTAAAGGTAAAGAAGGAGCCTCTTACAGATAAAGTAGCGTATAAAGCGACCGACTATGAGCGTATAAGCCGTAGTAAGAAAAAAATATTCTTGTATAATGAGGCAGAAGTTATATACGGAGATATTCAGATTAATGCTGGAGAGATCATTCTAGATTATGAGACCAATACCGTATTTGCAAAAGGAATCAAGGATTCTAGTGGTGTATATACACAGATTCCTATTTTTAAGCAAGGCGTAAATGAGGTCAAACCAGACTCTATTAAGTTTAATTTTGATACTGAAAAGGCTTTGATCTTTGGCTCAAGAGTTGAAGGTGCGGGTGGTCAAGACATAAATTTAAAATCTGAAATCAGTAAGCGTGTTAATGACTCTGTTGTTTTTATGAGTAATGTAAAAATTACAACGAGTAAAGACTTAGATAATCCAGAGTATTATTTTTATGCGCGTAAAGTAAAATTTGTTCCTGGACAAAAGCTCGTTACAGGTCTTACCAATATGTACATCGCAGATGTTCCTACTCCAATAGGTTTGCCATTTGCCTTTTTTCCTTTAGACAAACAAAAAAGTGTTTCTGGTTTTATTATTCCTAGCCCAGGAGAAACGAGACAGCGTGGGTATTTTTTACAAAATGGAGGGTACTATTTTGCGCTGAGTGATTTTTACAACCTTGCGATCACAGGAGATTATTATACCAATGGTAGTTATGCATTGCGTGCAGATTCTGATTATAGATTACGATATAAATTTAATGGCCGATTGAGTTTTAACTTTGAAAAACTCCTAGCGAGTGAACGAGGTTTACCAGACTTTTCTGAGAGAAACACCTACAACATACGATGGACGCATACACAAGATCAGAAAGCGAGTCCTAATAGTCGGTTTTCTGCTTCTGTTAACTTAGGTAGTAGTGATTTTTTCCAGCAATCTTTAAATCAAAGTAACACAGGAAATTTCCTGAATAATAATTTTAGTTCTTCTGTTTCTTATTCGCGAACATTTACAGGAAAGACGCCAATAAATCTTACCGTAGCAGCACAACATTCTCAGAATTCACAAACAGAGGTGATTAACTTGACATTACCGTCTGCTCAATTAAATATAGATCGTATTTTCCCATTTGCCCCGAAAAATGGTGCAAAAAAAGGTATTATTCAAAACATAAATTTTAATTACTCTGTACGAGCAAATAACCAATATGTAACCACCGACAGCCTCTTCTTTACATCAGAAATGTTTAAAGATGGCCGTTCAAGTATACAGCAAACAGTTCCAATTTCTACCAACTTTAAAGTCTTTAAATACATAAGTGCCACTGTGGGCGCAAATTATACAGAGAATACTGTTTTTACAACTATTGATCAATCCTTTGATGAAGAAAGTGGAGAAGTTGTACGAGACACTATTAATGGACTTGCATCCTACAGAACATACGGAACAAGTGCTAGTTTAGGTACTACCATTTATGGTATTTTCCCATTTAAGAAAGGTGGAAAAATAGAATCTATACGTCATGTGATTCGTCCTAATGTTAGTATAAGTTATACACCAGCTTTTGATCAATTTTTTGATAGTTACCAACGTACAGATCCCAATGACCCTACAGCTACTGAGCTTACAGAAACTGTTGAGTTTACTAGATTTCAAGGTGGTTTATTAGGAGCTCCTAGTAACCGAAAAAATGCTGCCATATCATTAGGGCTTAGCAATGTTATAGAAGCAAAGGTTAAAGATAAAGATACCGCTGCGACCGAAGAGTATCGGAAAGTTGCATTACTGCGTAACCTAAACTTTAGGACTTCTTATAATATTACAGCAGATAGCTTAAAACTTTCTCCTATATCTGTGAGTGGAGCCATTCCTATTATAGAGAATAAACTTGAAATTAACTTTAGTGCTTCTTTAGATATTTATGCATTAAATAGTAACAATACCCGTATTAATACACTAAATATTAATAATGGAGGGAGCCTTTTTAGAGTGACTGGGGCTCGTGCAAACTTTGGTTATAATTTTTCTAGTAGAGATTTTGGAAAGGACAAAGATAAAAATACGGACCGTACAAAAAATCAAACATTTGCTGCAGGAGGAAGGCCCGATGACTTATTTGGTGGAGGTGTAGACATTACAGGAAATGGTAATTCTTTACCTGAAGATGATGAAGATCAAGAGGAACAAGAAATAGAATTTTACAATTTTAAAATCCCTTGGAATTTGCGAGTATCATACGAGGTGAGTTATGTGAATAGTGCGCGACAAAATGATATTGGATCACACTCTATTGTTTTTAGTGGTGATCTAGAGCTTGGTAAACGTTGGACAGTTGGTGGTTCATCTGGATTTGATATAGCCAATCCTGGATTTACATTTACATCATTGCAATTTGCTAGAGATCTAGAAAGCTGGAATTTACGTTTTAACTGGGTTCCTTTTAGCACCCGTTCTTCTTGGAACTTCTTTATTGGAATTAAAGGGAATATCCTTAGTGATATTAAGTACGATAAACGTCGTGCTCCAGATGAAAGATTATAAGAGGACTCCTTAAGTTTCTTATCTTTAGACAAGACTATCTGCGCTATACTAATTTGCTAATTTTAATACGAAATCCACTTTCGTGAAAACAAAACCAATATGAAAAAAATAATCTCAACACCAAATGCTCCTGATCCTATAGGACCATATAACCAAGCGGTACTTTCTGGAAACACTTTATATACTTCTGGACAAATTGCTATAGACCCAAAGACTGGAAAACTTTTTGAAGGAAATATCAAGGAAGAAACACAGCTTGTCATGGAAAATCTAAAAGCAGTATTAACTGCCGCCGATATGACTTTTGAAGATGTTGTAAAGACAACTATTTTTGTAAATAAGATGAACGACTTTACAGCTATTAATGGCGTATACGGAACTTATTTTAATGAGGCAACAGCTCCTGCCAGAGAAACGGTAGAGGTAGCTAATCTCCCTAAATATGTGAATGTAGAGATTTCTGCTATTGCGATTAAGTAATGATAGAATTACAATATAAAAATCCCGCTTCTATATAGAAGCGGGATTTTATTTTTAACACTTATTATAAATACAAACATGTATTTAAGTTTTAATATTATTAATAAAGAATATGATCTTTATGATGAAGTACCAGTCCATCTATAGGACGCTTTAATACCTTTCCTTTTTTTAATCCATACTCATCTAAAAGTACAGAAAGTTCTTTTTCTAAATAAAAAGCAATAGAGCCTACAAAATGTACCGTCACTTCTTTTGCATCATCGTATTGAAATATTTGATTTTCTATAAATAAACAAAGCCCTTTCTTTATCAATGATTGACAATATGAGTGGTCTTTATTCTCTATTAAAAAACGTGCAAAAGTAGCTAGGTACGTATTAGGGTTAGGATTCTTGTATAAGTGATTTTTAATATTTTCAGAACTTAAATCAAAAGCGTTTCCAAATTTTGTAGCTAAATCACTAGGAATATTATTGAATTTATAATCTCTCAATAATTGTCTTCCAAAATAATTTCCGCTAGCATCATCCATTAGGATGTATCCTAATGAGATCACCTTTTGCTCAATTTCATTTCCATTAAAATAACTACAATTAGAACCAGTCCCTAAGATACATACAATCGCTTTTTCTTTTTGTTCTGTATCTACCGTAGCGTATAATGCGGCATACGTATCTTCCTTAACAATAATCTCTTGAGCTTCTTTAAAAAACTCTTCAAAAACTTCATTAATTAGTTTACGAGGTTTTTCTACACCACAGCCTGCTCCATAAAAGTAAAGACGACTTACTTCGTTTCTGTGCTTATATAATTCAAAATTATTGACAATACGCTCTCTTAATATCTCTTGTGATAATACCTGAGGATTCAATCCTAACGTTTGTGTTTGGAATAATATAGTACCCTCTTCACTTAAGGCAATCCAATCGGTCTTGGTAGATCCACTATCAACTACTAAAATCATATAACACGAGTATTATTCAGATAGTTTTCCTTGATAAATCATCAATATTCACCAAGGAAAACATTTATTATTTATAGTTCGTTTACTTTTTCTGCAAGGTCAACAAGCTTGTTAGAATACCCAAACTCATTATCATACCAAGAAATTAATTTGAAAAAAGTAGAATTTAATTCTAGAGAAGCTCCAGCATCAAATATACTCGTGCGATCATCACTTACAAAGTCTTGAGAAACAACACTTTCATCTGTATATCCTAAAATTCCTTTCATAGCACCCTCTGAAGTTTCTTTAAAGACTCTTTTAATTTCTTCTAGAGACGTTTCTTTCTCGGTACGTACTGTTAAGTCTACAACAGAAACATCTACTGTAGGTACTCTAAATGCCATTCCTGTTAATTTTCCATCTACTTCAGGAAGAACTTTCCCTACAGCTTTTGCAGCACCTGTAGATGCTGGGATAATATTATTAAGAGCAGAACGACCCGCTCTCCAATCTTTTTTAGAAGGACCGTCTACAGTATGCTGTGTGGCTGTTGTAGCATGTATTGTTGTCATTAACCCTTCTTTAAGTCCCCAATTATCATTAACAACCTTTGCAATAGGTGCCAGACAGTTTGTGGTACAAGAAGCATTAGAAACAATGGTATGTGCAGCTGTAAGCTTTTCATCATTTACGCCCATAACAAACATAGGTGCATCTTTAGATGGCGCAGAAATGACTACTTTCTTTGCTCCAGCTTGTAGGTGATAGTCTGCTGTTTCTAATGTTGTAAATATACCTGTACATTCAGCTACTACAGTAGCTCCTACTTCATCCCATTTTAAATTTTTAGGATCTCTCTCAGCGGTTATACGAATGGTTTTTCCATCTACGATAAGGTTTCCATCTTTTACAGAAACATCACCGTCAAAACGTCCGTGAACAGAATCATATTTTAATAGATATGCTAGATGATCTACATCTAGTAAATCGTTTATAGCAACTACATCTACATTACTACGTTTTACTGTTGCTCTAAAAACGATACGACCTATACGGCCAAATCCATTAATTCCTAATTTTAAATTTCCCATTTGTTTGTATTAAATTTATGTGGTCATGATATCTGACACACGTATCAATTCTTTATTAATTTTTGATTCTCCTTTTATTGCTTTTTCAAGCGGTGTAAGTTCCATTTTATCGTGTATGGTTCCTACCATATAATTACTTTTTCCTTCTAGAAGGGATTCAACTGCTTTTACGCCCATTCTACTAGCGAGTACGCGATCAAAACAGGTAGGAGACCCTCCACGTTGCATATGTCCTAAAACAGATACACGTACATCGTACTCCTCAAGGTTCTCGTCTACATAGTCTTTTAGTTCAAAAACACTTTTTCCTATTTTATCACCTTCGGCTACAACAACGATACTAGAAGATTTTCCACTTTTCTTACTTCGCTCAAGAGACTCTACAAGTCTGTCAATACCCATATCTTCTTCTGGGATCAGGATTTCTTCTGCTCCTGCTCCTATGCCTGCATTCAGTGCAATATGCCCTACATCGCGCCCCATTACCTCAACAAAGAATAAGCGGTCATGAGAGTGTGCTGTATCTCGTATTTTATCTATCGCTTCTACAGCTGTATTTAAGGCGGTATCATATCCTAACGTTCTGTCGGTACCGATAATATCATTATCTATGGTTCCAGGAATCCCAATGACAGGAAAACCATATTCTGTATTGAAAACAAGTCCACCCGTAAATGTACCATCTCCTCCTATAAGTACAATCGCATCAATCTCTTCTTCAAGCAATTTGTCATAAGCGATTTTACGACCTTCTTTGGTCATAAAACGTTTACTTCTTGCAGATTTAAGAAAAGTGCCTCCTTTATTAATAACACCTCTTACACTACGGGCATCCAGCGATATAAAATCACCATCTATAAGTCCTTCATACCCTCTATAAACTCCTACACAGGAAATTTCATGAAAGGCACACGTACGTACTACAGATCTAATAGCAGCATTCATTCCTGGAGAGTCTCCTCCAGAGGTCAAAACTGCAATTTTCTTAATATTTTGGCTCATATAACAACAAATAAAAAATAAATTTAGGAAACTTAACCTACATACGTAAAGTATTTACGATTGATTTATGACTATTTGTAATTTCAAACGTTTTCGTTTAACAACTTTTTTTCAGTTGTCTATTCTTTAGGTGTAAAAAGAAGGGAAATGGTGTTTTTTTGCTTTCGCGAAAGCGTACTTTTTCAGAATATCTTCATAAAGAAATATGCTATTTAACAAATCTTCAAAATAATGTATTAAAATAGTGTCGAAATTAACAGATTTGGGATCGGTTAATTTTTAAAAGTAACACCGTCTGGGCCTATTTTTTCTGAAGTAGCTTGTTGTTCTTTAAGACTTTCTATAGCCTCTTTTGACTTTCCATTAAATATCTTTCTGAGGAGTTCTTTGAAAGAATTAAAATCTACGGCATAAGAGATACCAGCTCCTTGGGTATACCCTTCTGTCTCGCCTATAAACTGAATATCGGTTTGTCTATTGAATACTTTTGCTCTCAAAGCACCATTTTCACTTAATAGAAAATCGATCTCTACATCGCCCACAATAACACTCTCACTGATGCCTCCTGTAGGAACTCCTACTTTACCATTAATAAGTACTCGGTTAGATATTTGCGTAGATAGTGTGATCCCTACACGTCCTGCCGATTGTAAATTTGGTGAGTTATCTGCTTGTACGAGATCTAGGTTGACATCAAAAATACTATCATCATCATTAAATAGAAGCCCTGACAATACAGAAGACGTGGTTTCTAATAAATTATTTACAGCTCCTGCGGTAGATATAGAAGCATTACTTAAGAAAACGCCTTGTGACACTAATGAGATGGCATTGAGTTCTCTTGCGTTCTTATCACTAAGACGGTATTCTAACTCGGAGACAACGGTACTGTTGGCTACCGGAAATTCTATATCAAATGTAATGTCTGGTTTTAATAACTCTCCTTCCAAGTTAATGATCACATCTACTGGGATTTTACGGTTTACAGAAGGGTTTTCAAGAAGTATACTAGGGTTTGCTTCTGCTTTATACACAGCACTTATATCTAGCAAAGCTCCAGCAGGGTCTCCTTCCCAACGTATGTTTCCATCGGGTCTAAACTTAAATTCTTTTTGAAAAAGTCCTTTGTATTTAAAATTGAAGGTTCCTTCATAGGCGACAAAGTCTCCATACATATCAAACTTCCCGTTGGTGTCTAATTGTATAAGCAAGGTTCCTCCTCCTCTACCTTTCAAGGTACTTCCGTTTTCTTTATCGACAACAATTTCTATAAGAGCATCTGCATCTACATCTAGATCAAAGTTGACAGAGAGTCCTTTTATTTCGGTTAATTCTGATACGACTCCGTTGAGTTTTGCTTCTTTTTCTTCAGGGCTTAAAAAATGGATGTAGGAATTGTCCCCTATAGATTCTGTATCATCTATAGGCACATTAAATACGGTACCCTTTTCGGTTTCTGCAAAGACATCTATCACCATATTATCTATAGGGCCTTTAATCATAGCTTGACCAGCTATAAAAGCTGTTCCAAAATAGAGAGACTCTAGATCTTCCTTGGTGTCTAATACTAATAATCTATCTGTACTAATCCCTAAATCAAGTCTCCAATCACTAAATGCATTATGAGATATTGTTCCATTTAATGCGCCAAGGGTTTTATGCTTTACATCTTCTAGTTGTATCGCATTAAAAATAAATTTTTGCTTACTGAGGGATACACTAGATACGCCTCTAAAATCATAGTCTGTATTTAGATATGGTATTTTAAGACCTCCATCTATTATGGTTAATTCTCCATTAATATCTGGGTTTTTATAATTACCTGTCACTTTAGCGTCTCCGTCTACAAAACCACGTATTCTTGTAATCACGCCTTCGCCTAATGCATCAAATGGTGCTAAATTAAAATTAGTTAATTCTACATCTAGATCTATCGTAGCAGTACTCCCTTCACCCACTATAATGTTTCCTTCTGCTACTAGAGGAGCTTCTTTTTGGTTTTCTAGTTTGGACTTGATCTCATAGGTAGACAGTGAAGTGTTACCCTCTACAGTCAAATCAAATTTTCCTAATACATACTCATTTATTGTAAACTCGTCTATAGCTATTGTTGAGTTAGGATAATAAGCACCTTCTTTTTGAAGTACATCTAACTTCCCATTAACACGCCCTTTTAAGTTTAGATTTTCTATCGCGGGTGTTATTTTGGCTAAGTCAACATTTGTAAATTGTGCCTTAATATCTTTATAGATACTGTCTCTTAAAACGCCTTTAAGATCGATACGCTCATCTTTATGACTTAATACAATGGTTTCTATATCGAGGTCTTTAAAGTTATTATCAAAAACAATACGATTACGTTGATTATTCTCTTCATTGATAAACCAAGCATTGTCTTTAAAAACAACTTTTGATTTCTTAAATCCTACGACAGAGTTTCCATCTTCATTAATGGTATGATATAATGATAAATCATACCGGTCATCATTACGCGTTCCTCCAGAAAACTCAGACTTCATAAATAAGGTATCCTTTAAGGTTACATTAATGAGATTAAAATCTGAAACTGCATAAAAACCTGCATCTATACTATCGGCAGCGATATAGGTATTAAATAATGGATTCTTATTATCCACTTTAATTTCTATGGCTTCTGCCATATTTCCAAAAGCTTCTATTCTTGGAGATTTGAAGGTGAGTTTAAACTCAGAATCATTAGAGACAACACTTCCTTTTATAATGGTTTCTGGCTCAAATTCTATTTCTGGAATAAAGACTTCTACAATCTTATTATTGATGGTAAAATCAAAATCCATAAATTGATCTTCTGTCAATATCTCCGGTTGATAATTGGTATATAGACTTCCTAACGCATTTTTAAATAGCGGGACGACTTCGTTAAATTTAAAATTACCACTTACAGATCCATCTATGATATCTGAAGAGTTAATAGCAATCGTGCGTATATTTTTATCATCAAATACAGAGGTAACATCAAAGTCTTTGAAATAATAAGTGTCATTTTTGTTTTGGTATACAGCATCAGAGAAGGAGAGTCTTCCAAAGGCATCTTCTAGACCCGTTCCTTTCATATCCATAATCACATTTCCTTTAAGAATGGAAACGCTATCCTTTACGAGCTTAAGGTTAACGAGATTTGCATACGTAATATCTGCTTCAAAATCGTAGCCATTGATACTTTTTGAAACATCGATAAGACCATCCACCTTTGCTTGTAAGTTACTATCATTTATAATGATTTCGCCATTAAAAACTGGATTCTTAAGATCCCCAAAAACCGTAATGTCCTTGTATGTATAATCATTGTAGGTAATACTATATATAATCCCTGATAATTTAGTATCGAGAAACTCTTGAATAAATCCTTGACCATTGACATCAAAATCCATAGAGGTTCTCCCTACTCTTGGATTATTGATAAACTTACCTAGATTAAAATTATCAAAATCGACACTTCCCGTATATGAAGCCGTATCTGTATTTTGATAGTCGGTGAGTACCATGTCTATATACCCATTACCAAGAGCCGAGGTCACAACTCCTTCTGTATCAATAGTTGTATTTGTTACCGTTGCAAATCCAATCAAATCAATAATGCCAAGCTTTGACATTTGTGGCGGTAGTGTAGAAAGTACGTCTGGCAATAATGCTTTTAAATCAAAGTACGTAGTTTGTACTTCTCTATAATGACCATCTATCTTAAAGTTATCGCCCGCTATAAGATTTGTAAACTGGATATCTCCTTGTATAATAGAATTTTTTAGACCTTTTAGATCAAGATTTTCTGCTTTAAAATCATTGAGAACTCCCGTCACATTTCCTGTGAGAGAAAATGTCTTATCCTTTGCAAAGCCACTATAAAATGGATGAATATCATTTGTGGAGATATTCGCTTTCGCGAAAGCGGCCTCAATACCCACTTTATTGATAAAGTCAGACATCTTATCTCCCGATGTATCTAAAGTAATGTCTCCCTCTAATTCTGAAAAATCTGTGGTAAGAATAAAGCTTCCTAAAGCAATCGAATTGATATCGTAATGAAAATCACCTTCTAAAGATGAAATAGCATAGCCTCTTTTTGCTGTAAATGAAATATCACTTATATGAGTATCCACAACATCATCTACAAGTTTAAAATCATCAAGTTGTGCTTCTAGTCCTGTATAATCTATGACTACCTGATCTTCTAAACCTTCGTCTATATATCTGAAATATGCATCTTCTAAGGTAATCTTAGAAGAGGTCATGATGAAAGGTGGCGCATCAGGATTAGGGTTTTCAGGAGCAAATTTCTTTGAAAAAATAGAGATATTATCATTCTCTTCCCCTTCGTAAATTTTAAGATGAAATTGGGTCCCTTCTAACGCTATACTTCCCAACTCAAGATTACCATCTATCGCTTTTTTTACACTCAGTATACTTGTCGCAATAGAACGTGCATAGATTAATGTATCCTGATGATGATCTTCTATATATACCCCTTTAATATTTATATCGTAATTCCATTTAAGACCAACTTTATCTAGATGAATAGAAGTGCCGTACTTCTTATTAATCTTGTTCGTCACAATCGAAGCCACTTTGGTTTGTACTGCTGGTATTGAAAATACCAAAAACAAAACCACAAGGAATAGCAATAGATACACTATTGTACGTAATACTATTTTTTTAAACTTCTTGATACGGCTTATTGTTTTAACTTTGTTCCTTATTTACAATATGTGTGCCTAATATGACTACAAACCCAACAAATTGTTATTTACTCGCTATTGAATCTTCTTGTGATGACACTGCAACTTCTATATTTCACAACGACAAAATGCTCTCAAATGTTGTTGCTACGCAGGAAATTCACCAACAATACGGTCGTGTTGTTCCCGAACTTGCTTCTAAAGCACAGCAACAAAATATTGTACCTGTTGTCACGACTGCAATACGCAAAGCAAATATCGACAAAAAAGAACTAAATGCCATAGCATTTACTAGTGGACCTGGACTATTAGGTTCCTTGCCTGTAGGAACTTCTTTTGCCAAGTCACTGGCATTAAGTTTAAACATCCCACTTATTGATGCAAACCACATGCAAGCAGATATTTTAACTCATTTTATTAATGAAGAAGGGTATGAAAAACCTTCTTTCCCTTTCTTAGCGATGACCATTTCTAGAGGACACACTCATATTGTACGAGTAAATAACCATTTTCAGATGTCTGTCATAGGAGAATCTATAGATGATGTTAATGTGCGCGCATCTATACAATATACTATTGTTGGTATTCTAATGGATAAAATTAAGAAAGCTGAAAAAGAGAAATACATAGACACAGGTGTTCATGCACAATCACGCCTTAAAATATAAATATGCAATTATTTTATAGCGCAGCTATTTCAGAAGATTCTGATAAGTATACGTTTCCGAGAGAAGAAAGTAAACACATTATACGTGTATTACGCAAAAATATAGGAGATTCTGTTGATATTACAAATGGCAAGGGATTCCTGTTTAAAGGGGAAATTACAGACAGTAATCCAAACAAATGCACCATTCAATTACACAGTGCTTCTTTTCAAGAACCAGTACCTTACAAACTCCATATTGCTATTGCACCTACAAAGCTTAATGATCGTTTTGAATGGTTTTTAGAAAAATCTACAGAAATCGGAATTACAGAAATCACCCCTATTATTTGTGAC
>JBLHOX010000005.1:0-23655 GCA_047623725.1 Dokdonia sp.
TTAAACATTTTATGTTTGCTTGGCCGTTATAGAAAACACAGCGTTTTCATGAGATAAAATTTATAATAGATGAAAAACTGTTATTACTTGTTTCGAGACCAACTTAAAAAATAATAAGTTTTCTTTGTTTAAAGAAAGCTTAACACATTTTAAAATGGATATATTCAATAACCTTAAAGTCTCGTATCAAGTAGAATCAGTTAATAAAAAAGGAACGTTTACAACTTATACTTTTTTAGTTGATGGAGAGCGTATTTTATTTGAAAATCAAAATTTTTCATCACTCTGTAGAAATGAACAATTACAAATTGTTATAAAGTTTATTAATATAGATAGGCTAAGGTACAAGGCAAAAGAATATGTAAATATTTCTTTTTGTGAAGAAATTGGAAATAGACAAAATAATTTACACACATATACGATTACAAATAGTTAATAAAGTACTTATTCTAAAAGTTTTAGCACATTTAGAATTAATGTTTTTTAAATCATATTTCTAGAAATTTAAAATGAAAAAATCATATCAGATTCAAAATGCGCCATTTGTAGTCCCGACGACCGATGGTAAAGTGATTGAAGAACACTGGGGACGTGCTACCGATGGGAATACAAATATTAGTATCGCGCACATGGTTGCCCCGTCTGGATGGAGTGAACCTTTCCAGACACCAGCGTTTGATGAATACACCTATATCATTAAAGGAAAGAAGCAATTTATTATTGATGGCGAAACAGTGATACTAGAAGCAGGACAATCTATAAAAATCAATAAAAATACCAGAATCCAATACAGTAATCCGTTTGATGAGGCTTGTGAGTATATCGCTATTTGCACGCCTGCTTTTTCACCAGATACAGTACATAGAGAAGCATAGTCTTGAAAAAAATACTTATTAAAATACTTACAAAGATCATAGGCACTCAAATCAATGCGATGTCTTTGTGGTCAAAAAAAGCAGCAGCACGCAAAGCATTTCTCATATTTTGCACCCCAAGAAGTGGTCGTATTAAAGAAGATCAAAAAGATTTTTTAGACGCTGCAAAAGATGCTCAACTCAAAATAAACGAGAAGGTCACTGTACAAACCTATAGATGGGAAGGAACAGGTCCTACTGTATTATTAATACATGGTTGGGAAAGTAATGCACATAGATGGTGGAAACTTGTAAACGTGTTACAAAAGCAAAACTATAATGTCATTAGTTTTGACGCACCTGCACATGGTAATTCTACTGGAAAAATTCTTAATGTCCCTCTTTATACTGAGGCTTTAGAAATCGTTTCACAACACTACAAACCCGACGTTCACGTAAGTCATTCTATAGGCGCATTAGCCACTATTTTTCATTACTATACACATCAACCTGCGTATATTAAAAAATTGGTAAGCCTTGGTGCTCCCTCAGAGCTTTCTGAAATTATGAAGGATTACCAAGCTATTCTAAGTATGAATAATAGTGTCATGAAAGGAATAGATGTGCTTGTGCAACAACGTTTTGGATTTTCGATTGATGAATTTTCTGGCTATACTTTTGCAAAATCCATTGATGTTCCTGGACTCATTATCCATGATTTGTACGATAGAATAACGCCTGTAGAAGCCTCTAGAGGAATTCATAAAAACTGGAAAGACAGTACCTATATAGAAACTTCAGGACTTGGACATTCTTTATATCAAGATGAAGTCCGTAATCATATCATCGAATTTATAAAAAAATAGTTATGAGCACTCTAAGACCATTTCACCTTGCCATTCCTGTAGATCATGTCGAGAAAGCAAGAGTTTTTTATCGTGATATTTTACAACTTGAAGAAGGAAGAAGTAGTGATCATTGGGTAGATTTTAATTTTTTCGGACATCAACTGGTGATTCATTATAAAGAAAAAAATGTAACAGAAGAAGAGCATCATAATGAAGTAGATGGAAAGACAGTGCCTGTACCTCATTTTGGTGTTGTGTTGGGCTGGGATGATTTTCACGCTTTCGCGAAAGCAATAACACCTCACGTCACCTTTATCATTGAACCTTATATCCGTTTTGAAGGATTAGTCGGAGAGCAAGCGACCATGTTTTTTTATGATCCTTGTGGAAATGCGCTTGAATTTAAGGCCTTTAAAGATGACAGTCAGATTTTTGCTACATAAGGAGTAAACCCTAATCTAACATTGGTATAAACCTTATATCCCGCTGTTTACTGAAACAAGTTCAGTAAACAGCGGGATTCGTTCAATTAGCTATTTTGAATACGTCTTTCAGACGCTTCAAAAAAGAATTTCACTAATAAAAAGGTCGCCAATTTCTTGACGACCTTTTTCCCAAAACCAACCTTAAACAAGGATCTATCATAAAGAGACCCTATCTTTTTATAATTCTTCTTACTGTAGGACTAAATAAGAAATATTTTATAACTGCCTAAGATCATAGCAAATCTTAGACAGTTAAAAACAAATCAACTCAACTAACGTAAACACTATAAATTTTAAATTCCATTTTCTTGTTTGATTATTCTGATGCAAATAAACTACCAGAAAGCACCTTATTACAAGTAAAGATGTGCGAGGTGGAAAAAACAGCTTTAAAAAGGAATTTTGGGAAACCTAGCTATACTTAGGGTTACAATATATTTACATCAACTATTCATAAAAATCTAAAGACGCTAGGACTGCTACGATATCTTGGATATAGGTATAAATCCGCATTATGCATTAGAAGGTATATGCTTTCGCGAAAGCGTATAAAACCCTCTTATAAAATAATCTCACACCATACCTATTGAAAAGAAAGGCATTCACTTTTGTGCATAAAAAAGGGATACAAAATTGCATCCCTTTTTTAAAACCAGTTGTTGTTATGTATTTTTATAATTGAATAAAATAAGTGGCATGAAATCCAACATGAAAATTACCATCTCTGAAATTAAAGTTGTTTCCTGTCTTAATAATAAACTGATCTTCTACTAAGTCTCGTGCATTGGTCAACTTGAATTGTAAAAGTAAATCAGATAGTTCCCAATTGGCTCCTAAACTAAAAGGTGCATAGGTGTCTACAAAATCTACAGGGTTTGCCACATAATAATATTCTGATACAATAGAGACATGATTACTTACTTTATACCTGGCTCCAAAACCTAGAGCAAAATAATTAGGACTCGCATCTTCTACAAGTTTATCTTCTGACCTGTAGACAAACGTAGGGGCTATTTGTAATGAAAAGTTTCTAGAAATTTTTCTAGCAATCAACAATTGTGTAGTCGCTGCAAATTTGTTTTTGGAAGGCACTTCTTTTTCTATAGAAGATCCTTCGTATAATGGCACTCTAAATGAGGATTTATCTCTATAAACGCCTCCTTGAAATAGGGTAATACTAAATGGGAATGTATTTCCAGAATCCCTTTGATAGAACAAACGGTATTTTCCATACACATCTATAGATTTATTGTCTGTGCCATATCCTGCGCCTATTGTAAACCGATCTAAAACGCCGTAGTCCAATCCTAGTCTACCGTTCCACTCATCGGCAATAAAAGCCTGGGTACGTTCTGAATCTGGAATAGGTCTATTCCAAAAACGATTCATAGAGGATATTTCTAGTACTCCTTTTTTTCTAGTCTCTACAGAGTGTCCTATAGAAATATGTGTTCCTTTAAAGGTTGCTATAGTAGGTTGTGAATCTTCAACTGTTTCTGCTTCTAAATCTTTTAAAATATCCTGCGCATGGATTCCTTGAATCATGCTCAAAAATAATATGATGAAAAGATATTTACTTTTGATGATCATTGGGTGCGTATTGAAATTTAAAAGTGACTTGAATATTCTTTGCAATATTAGGCGATAGTATGGGTGGGACTTTAATCTCGTAGTCTTTAATTAAGACTTCCAGTGTCCCGCTAATAGTATATGTTCCATTTGATTTTATAATGGTTGCCTTTATTTCTACTGGTTTTTTAACGCCTCTTAATGTAAAGGTTCCTTTGACTATTCTTGTTTGTGATTCTTCTTGAGTAGGGTCAAAATCAATAATATCTCCTTCAAAGATTGCTTTAGGATATAGATCTGACTCCATATAGCTTTCATTAAAGTGCTCATACATTAATGATTTTTTAAATGTAAAAGCACGCATAAGAATTTGCACACCTATCTTTTTGGAAGAAGGATATAATATACTTAACACCTGATTATTGGTGGCTTGTATATTTTCTACTGAGGTGTACGAAAAGAAGGTGACTTCTCCCTGCCTAGTGATAAATTGATCTTGTGCATTGACAAGCCCAATTCCATAGATTGTAAAAAATAATAATAATAATAGTAGTAGTTTATTCATTGACTTCTTCTAAAACGATGCAATTTAATAAGATTGCGTCCATTAAAAAACCTTTAAGTATTCCTTTTACTTTTACCTCATCTCCTACCCGTAATGTTTCGACAATAGCAGCTTGATCTTTTTGCATCTCACAAAGTACGAGGGCATCTATCTGTTTACCTCTTAAGAGTAATGAATAGGTATCTCCTTTAAAAGTGACTTGATATAGTGTTCCTTTTACTTCTACTGCTTTATCAATATATTGATTAAATGATGCTTCTTTGTCTTTATCAAAATCTTCAAACAACTCATTGGTAGTGATACTAATTTCTGTTTTTGCTTTTCTTGTATCAATCCCTTTATAATTAAAAATAGCGTATATCCCTATCACACAAACAATGCTTATGATACTGAATATACCTACCTTAATATATGAGTTATTTTTCAAATTTCTGTTTTTTTTTTAAATTGTTATCTTTAAAAATAAAGACAACAAGACATATAAAACATGATTACTATCACAAATGTAACGCTCCTCTTTTAGTATTGCTGTATGTAAAGATTACAAAATCACTAAAACGGAAAATTCACGATTAAAAAGGAATTCCAATACTTTAAAATACAACTTCATCTGTAGCAAAGTCTTATTTTAGCTACACGTTAATTGAATTATTTTTAATGAAATATCATCCTTATTATCTTTATACAGCATTAAGTCTTTCTGTGTTATATGTCATTATAGCACTTATAGCTACACCATTTTTTATGCGATTGAGCATGAATAATGCATTATCTAACGACATAGAAGCTGCGCAGCAAGAGGCATATCTCATAGCATCTATGAGTGAAGGCATTACAGAAAAAAATGATAAAACAAAACTCAAAGAGCGTATCCAGAAAAGTATTAATAACACCAATACCAAAAATGTATTTATCTCTGTATTGGATTGGTCAGGAGAATACCTGTGTTATCCCGATAATAAAAGAATAGGTGACACACCACCGTTAAGTGAAGCATTAGCTTCTGGAATACAAAATGAACTTACTAGTGAAGTATTGTATGATATGGTTTTTAAGAAAGAAGACACTGTGAGTACTTCAGAAATTATTCGCTTAACACCCGTCGTAGATTCAGACTGGATTATTGCTAGCCATATTAATAAAGAAAGAGTCATTGAGCAAGCAAATAATATCCGTAGTCAACTATACCTTGTGTTTTTAATTATAGGGCTTATTACCTTAATTTTCTTTCTAGCATCTATACGTATTATAAGCAGTTATTATGAAAGACAGCTTGCTTTAAAAAGTACAAAACTAGAGGATGGTGTTCTTAATTTATCCAAACTCAATGCTTCTCTGGACAACTATCAAAAAAACTTATCTGATTTTAAACGTGAGCGTCAAGAAGAGCAGAAACTAGCAGAACAACAAAAGCAATTAGAAGAGCAAGTAGAAACCACTGCGGTTACAGAAGAAGCCAAAATATCAAAAACAACAACAAAACAACGTATCCTTACCTACGTACGTAATGAGTTATTACCCGTAGCTACAGAAGATATTTCTTATATCTATGTAGAAAATACGATTACATATATCGTACGTAAAGATGGGAAACGATCCACCTCTAGTGAGAGTTTGGATCTCATATATTCCTACCTAGATGAAAAATTATTTTTTAGAGCAAATAGGCAAATTATCGTTGCTATTTCGGCTATTGAAACGATTACAAAATTTGGTAATAGTAAACTTAAGATTCAAGTAAACCCAGCTTCTGAAATAGATATTGTGATTGGAAAAAATAAAGCATCCGCATTTAAACAATGGCTAGACTTGTAATGAGATTCATTCTTTATTATTCCGTTTAATTCTTAGATAGATGATGTATACGCTTTCGCGAAAGCGCACCATTGCTTCTAAAAACAGTTACAACTTATTAAAACAAAAGGTTTTAATAAGTTTTTACTTGAAAATTCACTGATATTCTATCCATATTCTTGAAAATAGTTATCTTCGGCAGATCGACAAAAAAATGACTAACTCTATGCAAATTTTAGGCATTGATATAGGGGGGACAGGTATTAAAGGTGCCCCTGTAGATTTAGAAAAAGAAAACTATTTAGGAGAGCGTTTCCGAATACCTACTCCACAACCTGCTACACCAGAAGCAGTTGCTGAGTGCGTCCAACAACTTATTGATCATTTTGATTGGAAAGGACCAGTAGGTGTAGGATTTCCGACTGTGATTGTAAATGGGCAAGCAAGAGCCTATGGAAACATGCACAAAAGTTGGCTCAATGTACAAATAGACAAGCTGTTTGAAGAAAAAACGGGACTACCATTCACTGTTATTAATGATGCCGATGCTGCTGCTCTTGCAGAAATGCGTTTTGGCGTTGGTAAAGGCAAAAAAGGTCTTGTCGCTGTTATTACGGTAGGTACAGGTATAGGTAGTGGTCTTTTTTACAATGGGCAATTAATTCCTAATTTTGAATTAGGACGTATGCAATACAAGGGAGAACCTATTGAGACGTATGCTGCAAATTCTACTAGAAAGAGAGAAGAGCTGTCTTATGAGGAATGGGGAGAGCGTTTTGATTTTTTCTTAAAGCAAGTAGAGCATATCTGCATTCCTGACCATTATATTATAGGTGGAGGTATTAGTAAACATATAGATACTTTTAGACACATCCTTACGACAAAGGTTCCTCTTGACGCTGCAAAAACGAAGAACCACGCCGGAATTATAGGCGCGGCATTTGCTGCTATGGAGACTTCTGTAAAATAAAAAATCCAGTCAAGTATACCTTGACTGGATGTATATCATCTACTTTAATATATGTTTCAATATACTATCAATTTTGATAGTATATTGAAAGCACTAAAATATTAGTTCATTGCTCTGTGACGCTCTCTTGCTAATAATGTATTTTTAAGAAGCATCGCTATGGTCATAGGACCTACACCTCCTGGAACTGGAGTGATGTAAGATGCTTTTTTACTTACAGCCTCAAAATCTACATCGCCTGTAATATAATATCCACGCTCTCTTGTTTCATCTGGTACACGTGTGATTCCTACATCAATAATCACAGCATCATCTTTGACCATTTCTGCTTTTAAGAATCCTGGAACTCCTAATGCGGTAATAATAATATCTGCTTGTGAAGTAATTTGAGTAATATTCTTAGTGTGACTATGCGTAAGAGTTACCGTAGAGTTTCCTGGAAATCCTTTACGTCCCATTAGGATACTCATAGGACGACCTACAATATGACTACGACCTATAACCACGGTATGTTTTCCTTTGGTTGATACATCGTAACGTTCTAGCAATTCTAAAATTCCAAAGGGAGTGGCTGGGATAAATGTACTCATATCTAATGCCATCTTTCCAAAATTAGTAGGGTGGAATCCATCTACATCCTTATCTGGATCTACAGCTAGTAAAACTTTTTGTGTATCTATTTGCGGTGGTAATGGTAATTGTACAATAAAACCATCAATATTTGGATTTGTATTGAGTTCTTGTATTTTATCTAACAATTCGATTTCACTCGTTGTACTTGACATTTTAACGAGCGTAGACTCAAAACCAACGCGTTCACAAGCACGCACTTTACTCCCTACGTATGTAAGACTTGCTCCATCATTTCCAACGATAACTGCAGCAAGGTGAGGCACTTTTTCTCCATTTGCCTTCATTTTATCAACTTCGGTTTTGATTTCGTCTTTTATATCGTTTGAAGTTTTCTTACCGTCAAGAATAATCATATTTTTATTATTTAGTATTCAGTAAATACGCGCAGTATACAGTATTATACTGCGAATTTTTCTGGATTATTAATCATATAGTTTAAGAGCTTTCCTACTTCTAGGCTCTTTATTATAAGGTCATTTTCTTGTTCTGTTATTATGTATTTGCATTCTTTTGCAAACTGCAACTAAACACTGCATACTAATCAACACTGAAAACCTACTTCTGCATTTTGCTCATGGCTTGCATCATCTTGCGACCTCCGCCACCTTGCATCATTTTCATCATTTTACTCATTTGATTAAATTGCTTGAGTAATTGATTTACTTGTTGTACAGAAGTTCCAGATCCTTTCCCTATTCTCTTTTTACGACTTGCATTAATAACCGTTGGGTTGGTACGCTCTTCTATGGTCATAGAATGAATAATCGCTTCTATATGTTTGAAAGCATCATCATCGATATCTACTCCTTTAAGCATTTTACCAGCTCCAGGAATCATACCCATAAGGTCTTTCATGTTACCCATTTTTTTTACTTGCTGAATCTGTTTTAAGAAATCATCAAAACCAAATTGGTTCTTAGCAATTTTCTTTTGCAGTTTTCGGGCTTCTTCTTCATCAAACTGTTCTTGTGCTCTCTCTACAAGAGAAACAACATCTCCCATCCCAAGAATACGATCTGCCATACGAGAAGGATAGAATACATCTATCGCTTCCATTTTTTCTCCTGTACCTATAAATTTGATAGGTTTATCTACTACAGATTTAATAGAAATTGCAGCTCCACCTCGTGTATCACCATCTAATTTTGTAAGGATAACTCCGTCAAAATTAAGAATATCATTAAAGGCTTTGGCTGTATTTACAGCATCTTGCCCGGTCATAGAATCTACAACAAATAAGGTTTCTTGAGGTTGAATCGTTTTATGGATGTTTGCAATTTCATCCATCATTTCGGTATCTACCGCAAGACGACCTGCAGTATCGACGATGACTACGTTGTGTCCGTTTGCTTTCGCAAAAGCAACCCCAGCCGCAGCAATAGCTACTGGATCTTGATTGTCTCTATCTGAAAAGACATCTACACTTATAGCATCTCCTACTACGTGTAACTGATCTATCGCCGCTGGACGATATACATCACAAGCAACAAGTAATGGTTTTTTATTTTTTTTAGTTTTAAGAAAGTTGGCTAGTTTACCAGAAAAAGTAGTTTTACCAGAACCTTGAAGTCCGGACATTAAGATGATACTAGGATCCCCAGAAAGGTTTATTCCCGATGCATCACCTCCCATAAGATCCGTAAGCTCATCTTTTACAATCTTAACCATTAACTGGCCAGGCTGTAATGTGGTGAGTACATCTTCTCCTAGTGCTTTATCTTTTACTCTATTTGTAAAATCTCTCGCAATTTTAAAATTTACATCGGCATCTATAAGTGCACGACGCACCTCTTTAAGTGTCTCTGCAACATTTACTTCTGTAATACTCCCGTGTCCTTTAAGTACGTGGAGGGCTTTATCTAACTTATCACTTAAATTATCAAACATATCTTACTACTGAGAATTGAACTTCGATATTGATTATCGAGGATACAAATTTAATGATTTGAAGCATATATACATAGTCGTAGCGTAAGGTATTCTATTCTTATCGCTATAAAATCGTATAGATGGGTATATAAGAAATGCCCATGCTATAAAAATAGCATGGGCATTGGATATAAAAATAGATAAACTTAAAAAACGTATTACTCACATTCCTCAGAAAGGAGTGTTATAATCGTTGTTGTAAATTCTAGGGTATCAGGGTTCTCTATACGTACGTATACTTCTTGCGTATCTGTAAGAATTTCAACATCTGCAGGAATTGGGTTTGTACTCAAATCTGCATCTTCTTGTGTATTATAGAATGTAATTTGCCAATCTATAGGATCTGGTAATTCTCCCATCTCGTCTACTTCTGGTTGTGGTGCTGCCATCACAATAATACAATCTATATAATTTTCTAGTACAAAAGAAGCCGTTCCAGGCATATCTTCTAGTTCACACTCTTCAAAAAAGAATGTCTTACAATAGTCACCAGCTTCACATTCTTTTTCAAGAATGAAACGTGTCTCTTCATCGATTTCAAAATCAATCATGGCATTCGTTATACTATTCACTTTCCAATCAAAATTCCAATCTTCTCCTACAATCTCATCTGTATCAAGACTGATATTAATATGAAGTTTGTCTTCTATAAAATATAGAATCCAAGTACCTCCGTACGCCTCTCCTCTATAATAAAAGATAACAATTCCATTGTCATTTACTTGAAAAACAGCATCTATGTACGTGCTAAATACAACGTCATCAGGAATTTGAACTTCCCATACACACTCTACTAATATTGAAGTTCCGTTTCCTATAGCTTGCTCTTGTTCTTCTTCTATACAAGCATCTATAGCAGCTCTCAATTCATCTTTATCATTTATGATAAGTGAAGTCCCGTCATCTAATGTACTAGAGATAGGAAAACTAACATTGATATATTGCCCATCGCCTACCATGCCTAATACATCGCTAAACTCTGCATCATTATTGACAATCACAGAAGATTGAAGGTCTATATCTTCATTATAAATCACGACTGTAAATGCATATATAAAATCAATACAGGTAACATCTGTAGCACTAGGATCATCCGTAGTTACACGATCTAACAGAGAGAACAAATCAGAGTCTTCTGCAATAAGATCGGCTTCTGTGATTTGAAAAAGATCATCTACATCTTCATTTTCACAACTTACTAAACAAAAGACAATACATATACCTAAAAGGAAATTTCTAAATTTCATAAAACAAAAAATTACATAAGTTAATATACATCTATATCGTTATAATTTAAGAAAGGTTGCGTTATTAATCCAATAAATTATCATAACACATAGGCACAAAAAAAAAGACTAACATTTCTGTTAGTCTTCATATATTTTATAAATCAGTCGATTACGCCTCTCTTTTGGCTTTACGAGCATCTATTTTTTCTTTCACCATTTCTACAATAGATCCACCTATCCAGTAAGGGATTACAAACGTTAATAAAAAGATCATTAACCAAAAACCAATAGTTAATATGGTTAAGAAAGCAAGAAATCCTAGATATTGATCAAAATCAAACATGAGTAATGTGTTTTCTAAATTTTGGTCAAAGATACCGCATTAAAATCTATTTTCACAATAGAAATTTCAGATTTATTGACAGGTTATTGACAGTAAAATTGACGTCTAAATTTGTAAATTTGCTTTTCAAAAAACAATTTCATAGATGGAATATAGAATTGAGAAAGATACCATGGGGGAAGTTCAAGTTCCCGCAGATAAATTATGGGGAGCTCAAACAGAAAGATCTCGTAATAATTTTAAAATAGGAGCTCCAGCTTCTATGCCATTAGAAATTATATATGGTTTTGCTATTCTAAAAAAAGCAGCTGCATTTACCAATTGTGAGTTAGGAGGTCTTCCTATAGAAAAAAGAGATCTCATTGCTCAAGTATGTGATGAAATATTAGAAGGAAAGCACGATGATCAGTTTCCTTTAGTGATATGGCAAACTGGATCGGGTACACAAAGCAATATGAATGTAAATGAGGTTATTGCAAACCGTGCACATCAACTTGCTGGAAAGGTAGTAGGCGAAGGAGAAAAAACGTTACAACCTAATGATGATGTAAATAAATCTCAATCTTCTAACGATACGTTCCCAACTGGAATGCATATCGCAGGCTATAAAAAGATACTAGAAACAACATTACCAGGTGTACAAAAGCTTAGAGACGTATTAAAAGAAAAATCCTTAGAGTTTAAGAAAGTAGTAAAAATAGGGCGTACACACCTTATGGATGCTACACCACTAACGCTAGGGCAAGAATTTTCTGGATATGTATCTCAACTAGATCATGGAATAAAAGCTTTAGAAAATACGCTAGATCATCTTGCAGAGCTTGCACTAGGAGGTACTGCCGTTGGTACAGGGTTAAATACACCTAAAGGATATGCAAAACGTGTCTCTGAATATATGGCTCAGTTTTCTGGTTTTCCGTTCCGTACTGCCGATAATAAATTTGAAGCACTCGCAGCACACGATGCTATTGTAGAAACACACGGAGCGCTTAAACTACTAGCTGTTTCTCTTAATAAAATAGCAAATGACATACGATTAATGGCATCTGGACCGCGAAGTGGTATTGGAGAAATTACAATTCCTGCTAATGAGCCTGGATCGTCAATCATGCCAGGTAAGGTTAATCCTACACAATGTGAAGCGTTAACGATGGTATGTGCTCAAGTTATAGGAAACGATGTAGCTATAAGTGTTGGAGGTTTACAAGGGCATTATGAATTGAATGTATTCAAACCTGTTATGGCATCAAACCTACTTCAATCTGCACAACTTATTGGAGATGCTTGTATTTCATTTTCAGATCATTGTGCATCAGGAATACAACCTAATGAAAAAAGAATTAAAGAATTACTAGATAACTCGCTAATGCTAGTGACCGCACTTAATCCTAAGATAGGATACTATAAGGCTGCTGAGATCGCCAATACAGCGCACGCAAACGGTACTACCCTAAAAGAAGAAGCTGTAAACTTAGGGTATGTAACTCCTGAAGAATTTGACGAGTGGGTAAAACCTGAAGATATGGTAGGAGATCTTTAAAATTCCTACACGATGATAATAAAAATAGACAGAATACACAAAAACATCGATTAAGTGTAGTTTTATTAATATATATAGCTATATTTGCACATCTATAATTATGTGTTAATGCGCTTGACGTTTTTTATTATTAGTTTATTCTGTGTAATAACGGGTGTGTCACAGGAATCTATTTCCTATTACAAACCTGCGATTGATCATCAGAATAACATTTCAGAGCTTAAAGAAGAAACCTTCTCAAAAATAGAAGATATAAATCTTGGTACAGACAATGGCATCTATTGGTTTAAGATAGATGCCATTGATCTGCCTAGATATATTATAGAACTTCAAACATCTCATGCAAAAGAAGTATCATTATATGATACCAATGGAAAGGAAATTGGCTCTATGGATGCTACGCGATATCCTTCTTTTTTTGTTATAAATAAAATTATAGAATACCCCCTATACCTTAAAGCAAACTTTCCGCTAGAAGCACATTTTCCAATTCACATTTTAAATGAAGCATCATTTGCAAAAAATAAAAAAAAGAGCCTCTTAGGTATTGGCTTTTTTTACGGAACTGCTATAGCGTTATTACTAGCTACCATTATATTTCTTATTATAACAAAGAATAGACAATTTCTATTTTATGGGATATTGATTACAGCAGTATGTATCTCTATTATAACAAGAGATAATATTTTATATTTCTTTAATGCAAAACCAAGTATTATTAGTAGTATAGAATTATTTGGACACTTTTTAGTAGGTCTATGCGCTACAGGGTATGTATTTAGGCACTTAAAAATTAAAAAGGAAAAACAGCTTATACAATACATATTTGTAACAATAAGTAGTATCTCAGGAATCTCTTTATGTATCTATTGGCTTTTCAATACACACTGGAGTTTCTTATTAACTGATTTTACGAGTATCGTAAGTGTTTTGTTATTATGGTCGCTAACACTCAATAATGCAAAAAACACGAAGTATCTTCCTTTAATGATTACTATTTACACGCTAGATATTGTGATACTAACAGATGCTTTCTTGTTGCATGGATTTGGGGTCAGCATCCTTAATCTGTCTTCATTACAACTTGGCATTGCTGCTTTAGTAAATTTTACGCTAATTGCGCTTTCATTAATATTTAGCTTTAGAAGAATACAAGGGAAAACAATAATCATGAAGCATCAAATCAAGATGCACTTAGAGCGTCTTTCTCAATTGGATAGTTATAAGAATGTACAAGATTCTAATGATCAGTATTTAGAATCCTTAATACAACAATTTGCCCTTGAGAATATTGAAATTAAAGTATTAGATAGTATTTCTATGGGGTTAACAAATGAACGTATTGCTACAAAGCATAACCTTTCTATAGAAAAATTAAAAGCCGTTACTTCTAACCTATACCAAAAATTAGGAATTGATTCTGATCAAGAAGCTACAAGTCTATTTACCTAAGATTTCTTATAATATTTAGCATACTTTCTGTAAGAGAAAAATCCAAGAAGTGCGATCACAGATGCCCCTATTATAATTTTTTGATTAGCGATATCCCCTCCACTTTGATAGGCATGTAATCCTGACAAATAGAAGTTAACCCCAAAATAGGTAAATAGTATACTACCTAGTGCTATAATAGCAAACAAGTTAAATAACCATCTCCCACGTAATCCAGGAATGAATCGCATGTGGATCACAAAAGCATATACAATTAGAGAGATAAGCGCCCAAGTCTCTTTAGGATCCCATCCCCAATAACGCCCCCAACTCTCATTGGCCCATTGTCCTCCTAAGAAAGTACCTATAGCAAGTAGTACCATACCTACCGTAAGTGCCATCTCATTAATAACGGTAAGCTCTTTAATATTAAGGTCCATCTTAGCCTTATTCTTTTCAGTAGTAAAAATCATTAAGAATAAGGATACGATTCCTAAAATAGCACCTATGGTAAAAGGTCCATAACTCGCTACAATAACTGCCGTATGAATCATTAACCAGTAACTATTAAGAACCGCTTGCAAGTTGGCAATTTCTGGATTCATCCAGTTCAAACTTGCAGCCCATAAGATAAAGCCTGTTACAAAAGCGATACTAGCCACCGTAAGAGTAGACCCTTTTTTTCCAAATAAAACATCTCCTAAAGAAGCAATAGCAGCCCCTACAATACCAAAAGGAATAAGTGCCTTACTCACTTTCTGTATACTATATACTTTTCTTGTTAGCGTCCAATCTTGAATAGAAATAGAAAGTCCAAAAAACATCGTTGCCCATCCTACATACAATACAGACTCATAAGCATCACTCCAAGGCGCATGCCCAGAAATATACCAACGCCATATTAATGACCCTGTATGTAATAAAAATAAAAGTGTCACAATGATGCCTCCTAGTTTTACCATAATAGAAACAAATTTACTAGGGCTAAAAATTTCAACGATGACAAAACTCATCATAAAAAATGCAACCAACATATAGAGCCAGTATAATTTTGTAAACGGATCATTATTATTATACAAAATCTCTGCATCAATCTTTTCTGCACTAGGCATAATATCACCTCCTAAGCGTCTTTGGAACTTCTCTATACCCGCTAGTATTTTATCGGCATCAGAATAATCTCCATCTATTTTTGCTTTACGAAGACTTAGTAAATACGCGGGGAAAATTTGATGCGCTACAACCGAGTCTGTAGCTCTATAACCACCATCGCCTGCTGCTATTGGAGAAATCCAAGTATTATTAGGGTCGTTAAGTTTTGGTAGGATTTTTAAAATTCTCTTAGACAATGTTCTATCTAACAGCCCTAATCGCAATGCCACATCTCTAAATTCCTTATCTATTACACTAGGTGTTGCCTCACTAAAAGCTTGCGCTAAATAAGGTTCTAGCTTATAGTTAAAATCATCATTAAAGAAATCCATTACTTTAAACTTCTTTACATCACTAGGAACACCAATCACATTACGTATGCTATCATTCCCTTTTTTCAAGTATAAGATGTCTACATAATTCCATATAATAGGATTCTCCATCATTGAGAGCATCACTTGATCTGCATTCAGTCCTTCATAACTATCACTACGGCTTATCTTACGCAACAACATACTTGCGTATGTATTAATAGGCATCATACGTCCACTATCATCCTGAATCACCATGCGACCAAATTTTGCAGCATGCTCTGCCGAGGGAGCCATAGCAACAATCGCTGAGTCTATTTGTTTTTTTGTAAGTGGTGTATTTTTACGTTCGTTCCCATGATCATCATCAGAAGGTAAGATAGAAATGGCAGGTTCTTCTTTTTGTTCCAACGTAGTAATCGTATCCTGAACGACCACTGCAGATGTATTGATATCTTGTGAAAAGGCTGTTTCCGCTTTCGCGAAAGCGAATAACAAAAGAATCATAGTAAGCTTCGCCTTTTTTGCCTTGATCTTGTCTAACATTTTTTTGAGTTCTCCAAATCGAGACCCTTTATCTAATAAAATAAGCATCATCCCAATATATAATAAAAAGTAACCGATATACGTCACCCAAGTACCCCAGAAATCATGACTTACAGATAGAACCGTAGTACGCTCCTCATCTTTAAAACTCGCTTGAAAAAAGCGGTAGCCTTTGTGATCTAATACATGATTCATAAAAATATCGTAATCAAACGTCTCATCACTTTCTACCGTTATTTTACTCGTAAAAGAAGCATAACTGCTTTCTGTACCTGGGTATTTTTCTGCTACAAAATCTCTTAATTTAATCGCAAAAGGAAGCTCAACAGACTTACTTCCATAAGATAGGTACATTTTGTACCCACCTACTTCAATGAGTTTTTTATCATTGCTATATCCTTTTCCTCCAAGAAGTCCCACTGTTTTTGTTTCGCCATTGGCAGTAACATCTACAAACAAAGCATCTTGTTCATTTTTTTCTTTAAGCGCTTTTTCTACAATACCTGCTCTTCCCTTCACTGCTGGTTCAGGAATTACAAATAAAATCCCTTGTAGATTATAAAGCGATCGCATTTGTAAAGGCTGCACACTGTCTTTTACAAACGTATAATCTGTTTGAGTTGCCATGACTTTATACTCCCCTTCAAAAGGAGTACGTATGGTATAATCCTCACCATCAAATCCTATATTAATAGCGCCATCTGTAGGCTTATTAAAGGCATATAATACATTATGCATATTAACAAGCTCCCCATCTTTAAGATAGTGTTCATGTCTTCCGCCGCCATCACCTGTCTCTACAATTTTAAGATGATATTCTCCAGTCTCATCTTCTATAAATCCATCTTCTGCACCTCCTATAAATTTATTGGAGGTTATTTTAATAGGATCTTTATTAAAATCTGTATTCCATGTAAATGTGTTACTGAGTCGTGATGAGAGCATCAGCTCTTTATCCATGGTCCTACGCATCGGCTGACCATCAATTTCACCATCTACTAGAACCTCTAAATATGTTTTTTCACTTAAAAATGTATTCTCAGTCTCACCTTCTGAGATAGGCATGACCCCTTCAAAACTGATGTAACGGGTAATCCCAGCACCAATAAGAATTAAAATAAAAGAAACATGAAAAATGAGGGTGGTGATTTTTTCTTTTCGCAACAGCTTAAAGCGAACAATGTTACCCAAGAAATTGACAACAAATAAAATGTGTATTAATGTAAACCACCAAGAGTTGTACACCCATACTCTAGAATACGCAGTAGGAGACGTTTCTTGTCCTCGGTCTAAAAATGTACCTACTGCCATCGCGACAAAATAGGTTATAAAAAGCAGTCCCATCAAGCGAGTTGAGAACAAAATATTTACAATTTTTTTTTGCATAACGTTCGGCCATTTTTTCGAGTGCAAAGATAACCCACAGAAAGGGAATAACCTTGGACGATTTCCTATTAAAGTGATTCAAAAAAGCAGATGTTAGCATTTTATGCTTTTTATAGGCATCAAAAACAGTATCTTAAATAAAATATCAACCTAAGAGCACTATCCTATTGACATAAATTGACATCACAAATAGTCTAAAAGCTCAGACATCAAAACAAGAAAAAGTCCTATTTTTACCACGATGATAACGATCAACCTTATTGGAACAGGAAATGTTGCTTGGCACTTGGCAAATCACTTGGCAAAGATTTCTGAGTGTACGCTACTGCAAATTGCTGGACGCTCAAAAAACAAACTAGAACGTTTTAAACATCTTGCCAAAGAAGTGGTCGCTATAAAGGAACTCCGTCCTGCTACTATTACTATAATTGCTGTAGCTGATGATGCGATTACAAAAGTGGCTTCGCAAATATCCTACAACGACACGCTGATTGTTCATACCTCTGGTAGTATTTCTATAGACCGTATTCCTCAAAACCGCAAAGGCGTTTTTTACCCGTTACAGAGTTTTTCTGAAAGTGATCACGTAGATTTTACTACTATCCCCATTTGTATAGAAACCTCTCATAAAGAAGATGTACAGCTACTACATACTCTAGCAACGCTATTAAGTACAAAAGTACATACGATAGATAGTCACCAAAGGAAACAAGCACATCTTGCAGCCGTATTTGTCAATAATTTTACAAATCACTGTTATACGATTGCACAGGAACTTTGTGAGAAAGACAACATCCCGTTTGAGTTATTACATGCCTTACTAGAAAAAACCGCACAAAAAGCAATAGATCATTCCCCTAGTGATGTACAGACAGGACCTGCAAAACGCAATGACACCGAAGTCATCAAAGAGCATCTAGACATGCTCCAACAAGAAGATCACAAATCAATATATAAAACACTTACCGCATCTATCATAGCACATTATGGAAAAGAGTTATAAAGAATACCTTCACCAAATCACCACCTTTATTTTTGACGTAGACGGTGTTCTCACCGACGGAACTTTAAAAATAACCACCAACGGACAGATGCATCGCGAGATGAATGTAAAAGACGGTTATGCGCTAAAAACCGCACTTAATGAAGGGTATCATGTGTGTATTATTTCTGGTGGCACAGATGAAGGCGTACGTCTTCGTTTGCAAGCATTGGGGATCAAACAGGTGTATTTAGGCGCGCATCATAAAGTCACGCAACTCTCAGAATACATCAAAGAAAACAATATTCAGACAGAAAATATCCTCTATATGGGCGATGATCTACCTGATTATCCTGTCATGAAAATGGTCGGATTACCTACCTGTCCACAAGATGCCGTCAAAGAAATTAAAGAAGTATCAAAATATATTTCTCATAAAAATGGTGGCAAAGGCTGTGTACGCGACGTGATTGAGCAAGTTCTAAAAGTACAAGGCAAGTGGATGCGCGAGTTTGATGCAGGAAGTCATTAATTGTTTAATAAAATATCTTCTATTTAAGATAAAATGACTGTTGAGAATCAATAACAAAACCACCCCATATTTAAATACTTAGAAATTATCTTTGATACAGATTATAATATTAAAGGTCATGGGGTGTAATTTAGAAATATCAAAAAACATAAAGTTCTATTATAAAGAAATGCAAAAATGGGAGAAAAGGGTGATCCAAACTTCTATAATATTATTTTTTAGTATAACTATAATCACAATTATAGGTTTATTTTTAAACGATTGGTCTTTAGAGTTAGTCTCAGATCAATTACAAGACACTTATAAGTATTTTCTTGTATCTCCTATAGCTATATATTTAAGGTTTAGTATCATTCAATATTCTTCTTTTAAGAAACAAATGAATACATATCGCTCAGGATCTGTTAAGTACACCTTTATTAAAGAAAATGATTTATAACTAAATACCACTGATAAACACGCTTTCGCGAAAGCACAAAAAAAATAACAACCTCCTAAATATCAAGCCGATACATCGTATTCTATTTTGCCGTTCTAAAATACTGCTATTGACCACTACCACTACTGCTGTGTAACATTTTACACTTTTTAAGACTCATATAGTAACCTTCTTGGAAAAGGAGTTCTTAAAATCAATTTTTTTACCGAAATTGAACCTTCAAATTAAATTACGTCCAACATTAAAAACTAGCCATACCTATGTCTGATGATTTTGACTTATTAGAAACCAATGACGCGTCTCAAGAAAAAACGGAGAAAGTAGATGTAAACTGGGGCAAAGCTGTAGATACTATGAAATCTAAGCTCGCTCAGGAAGAAGATCCCGAAATGCGCCAAAAAATTCTAAATGCAACACTTGATGATGTGGTAGGAATGGCAGAAAAAGACAGATCATCTCTTCTTGATGCTATTAAAGACCTTACCGACTATCAGGACGAAGTAGGTATTATCTTCGAAAAGTTCTCTACCCTTAATGCCAATGAGCAAAAAGTAATAGACGATGCTCAGAAAGCATTGGAGCGTGGAAAAATGGAACTGGAAGATGCAGAAAATGTAAAAGACAGTTGGTGGAATAACCTTTGGGGGCGTAAAGCAAAAATCCAAAAGAAAATAGAAGAGCTCGCAGAAAAGCAAAAAACACGCGATGGCGCAGACATGCAAGCCAAGCAAATGTTCCAAGTACGTATTGAGTCGGCAGATGTGCAAACGCTTCTTAATGAGCTTTCATACAAGTCTCAAGCGGCAGTCACTCGTCTTAAAAATCGTGAAGTCGAAATTAAAGAAGTAGAAGACAAGTTACAAGTTGCCATTGTTGAAGCAAGCAAGAATCATAACAAAGCCCTTCAAAAGAAAAAGGAAACTGAAGATAAGCTTGAGGAGCAATATGCCCTTTTAAAGCAAGCACGTCAAGGACTGGAAGAAGTAACCGATAAGCAATCTACAGATTACTCTGAGGCGATTTCAAAAATCACTACGCTAGAACAAGAAGTAGAAGAGTTAGAAGGTCTTAAAAATGCCTATACAACACTTGCAGCAAGTAAGGACAGTTTTGTTCACAAACATAACTTAACGATTAAGGTATTAACTTCTTTACGTAGCAACTTACAAACGCACAGGGCTAAACTAAAAAGTGATACAGATGAGCGTTTAAAATACTATGACGGTTATGTAGTTGCCTTAAAAGCACGTACCGATCAGGAATTTGCTGCCATCTTAGAACACTTAGGTGTAAAAACCGATGAGCACATTGGACAAACACTTGCTTCTATGCATACCGCGAGTGCAAAAGCGCGTCAGGAAATGATGGACAACATTCCTGTACACGAAAAAGTAATGCAAGGGGTATACGGCAGTTATGCAGAGTCACTTCAGGAAATACGTGAGAAGGATGCTAGTATCCAAAAAGATTTTGCCAACCGTTATGGGATTGATATGAAAGAGATCTTTGAAGAGTATTATGCAACAGATGGAAATGCACCTGCAAATAATGACGGCGATCCTGATCCTGCTCCAGAAAAGAAAGAAGACGCTGGCGGAGACGATGATCTTTTAGGATAGAAAACGATTAACGATTGTTGAATTCTAAAATAATGTTAGGTGATTGAGTGATTTTCGCTTTTCGCGAAAATAGTACCGAAATTACCAGCTTGAAGATTTCAAAAAGAATAAAGAGTATAGAAAATAGACTTGAAATAGGTATCCTTAAAATCTTTAGTCATCTCGATCCTTCGTCAAGCTCAGGATAGACTTTAGGAGAGATCACACAAATATTCAATTATTTTCAAAACATTAAAACACCTCATACCAAAATATCCCCTCTAGAAAGAGGGGATTGAGGGGTGTGTTTTTTTGATCATAATAATAGTTTTCTTTCTATATATGCTTTCGCGAAAGCGTATACTCAAAAATAAAAGCCAATATCTTAAACTTATAACATTTTACGTCTTAAATGCCCATAAACGAAATCACAACACCGCTAGATAGCGCTGCTTTGGAAACCAAGGAGCAATACGAGGTGTATTTTAAAATTGTAAAACACGCATTTTCAGAACTAGTCATAGCGTTAAAAGAAGAGCAAATATGCACACCTTCGGAGACGACCTATATAAAACAGTACTGCGATTTATTGACCTATACCTTAGAAGCCTTTCGTGTCAAATACCTTTTTGACTACGAAGAAAAAATGAAGGTCGATCTCACAGAGTCTGGACTTCCCAATTATTCTGAGTTCAGATATCTCGTCAATGATATGGAACTTAAAAGTGAGTATATCCAAAAGCTCCCGGCAGTAGAAACGTTAAAAGAAGAGTTTCTAGAAACACTCTTAAAATACAAAGAGCCAATCTCGGATAAGAAGTTACACCAAGCATCTTCTATTGTCTATTATACCTCTGTAGATAGTACATTTTTATTCAAACGATTTGTACAAGGGAAGGTGATAAAAACAGCACCATCAGCAGATACCGAGTTTATGGTCAGTTGGGCATTTTACGATGTAACTCACAACAGACCGTTTATTTGCTTTATGTATTTTGATCTCCAGAAAGTAGATATGGAAGACTATATCGAAGAGATTTACGAAGTCCTAGAAGCTACGGCAGATCGAAGTATTACCCTAGATAGTATGGCGTATGCCATCGACAAAAAACTAGCCAACTTATTACCAAAAAGAATAAAGAAAATAGACATCGGTCCAATACATAGTGTATTTGCCAAAGATGAGTTGAAGATTACACATACCATCTTACAAGCGATCGTTGATAAAAACCTTGACCTTTCTGCCTATGCCGTATCGGCAACGATTAATGAGACGGGATCTAAAGACAGTGTCACCGAAGGAGGTATTTTCAGTAAACAAGACCTCCAAGTCTGGGAAAACAAAAGACCAGAAAACTATCTATTTACATCACACCGAGTGATGCAATTACTCTACGATAAAATTCCTGATAAAGTCTACGGACTTAAACGAGATCCTATCGAAATTGCAACACTTAAATTATAACCTATGGAGCACAATACTACTTTCCCTATAAAATTAAGCGAACTTGCTACCCTACGTGATGAAGCGACATCCTATTTAAAAGGGATACAATGGGAACAAGGAGGAAAAGCGCAACGCCGTGATAAAGACCAGAAAGATGAATCTATCTTATTGTACTTATCTAAGGCAAATGGTTCTGGAGGTACCGATGTAACATCGGTTTCTAAAACCATTCTTGCATTAAAAAAACGACTCCTCCCCGACTCTGTTGCGATTCCGTTACACTTGAATCAAGCGTTATATGCTTTACAAGAAGGAATCACCACAGGAATCTGGCTTAAAGACAGTTACTTTGACGCCTCTGGATTATCGATTCTTAATGAACGTAAATCAACATTAGACAATAATGGCAGACGTGAATATGAGTCAAAAATGCATACCGCTACCGCATATATGTTATTCGGTACGGCGTATCGCATTTTATTTGATATTAAAGAAGCTGCCTCTGATGATCTGAGTGTCATGAAAAATAAATTTGCAGGCATTCCTGAACTCTCGTTTATGAGTCCGTTGAAAGGAATTTCTTGTCTGCTTTTTTACTATGATAAATACCTAAGTCATCCAGACATTATCACATCAGATGATGATGTATTAGATTTTACCGTCGTCTTTTTTGAAGCGATCATTAGTGAGATCCAACAACGTATTGGTTCTTTAGAATATACAGATACAGTTACCGATAGAACGTACAAATTAGAAAAGAGCGAATTTGCCGTTTCTGGATGGGAGAATGTTTTTGAAGGATCGGCTGTGAGTGTCGAGTTTAATAAAATACAATTTGAAGAAATTGTAGGAAACCGTGATGCAAAGCATTTTGCACGCAGGCTCACAGAACGTATGCTGAGTTATGACTTTGAAGCGAAGAAAAATCCGTTTCAAGAACTTGGCGGGTTTATGCCTGTATTTATGGGATATGGAATTCCAGGAACAGGAAAGTCTATGCTTATTGCTGCGATTGCTACGCGATTAAAAAAGCATTGTGATCATCTAGATATTCCGTTTTTATTCCACCCCA
>JBLHOX010000006.1:0-22824 GCA_047623725.1 Dokdonia sp.
TGTGCTGGTACTCCAAAATCTGCAGGAGTCAACATAGTTTCTGTATGGTTGGTAATCGTTTTTGTAGGGCCTGTTAAAGAGATCTCATCATACCCATCTAGTGCATGCAGAATTGTAAAGTTTTTTCTTCCCTTCTGATAGAGATATCCATACATTCTTGCGAGTTCTAGATTAAAAACACCGACCAATTGATTTTTGGGAAATGCTGGATTTACCATAGGTCCTAACATATTAAAAAAGGTTTTTACGCCGAGTTCTTTTCGTATCGGAGCTACATTTTTCATAGCAGGGTGGAAGAGGGGCGCATGTAAAATGCATATCCCTATTTCATCCATAGATCGTTTTAGAAAATCTCTATCATTACTGAATTTGATGCCTAGATATTCCATCACATTACTACTTCCGCTTACAGAGGATACTCCATAATTACCATGTTTTGTTACGTGAACGCCAGCACCTGCAGTAACAAAACTAGAAAGGGTAGAGATGTTAAAGGTATCTTTTCCGTCACCACCAGTACCACATAAATCTATAGCGTTGTATTCAGAAAAATCTACTGCGTGGCATAAATCTAACAAGGCATCTCTAAAACCTTCTAACTCTGCTACGGTGATGCTTCGCATCATATATACGGTGAGGAAAGAAGCAATCTGACTCGTATTGTATCTTCCTTCTGATATGTTGACTAAAATTTCACGTGATTCTTGTTTGGAAAGAATATCATGCTGTATGAGTCTGTTGAGTATCTTTTTCATAGTTTTTTTTCGTGAAAACGGACACCTTATTTAGGCCTGTTGATGTAAACGATCTCTAATCCTTTTGTATCTGCGGTAAGATTATCTTGTCCTTTTTTTAGTATGTTCGCTTCCTTAGGAATCCCTCTGTCAAATGCATCTCTATCTATGTAGTTATATATTCCTGTGCTAGTAGAAGCAATCCATCCTTTTGCAAAGGATGATTTCTGTATAGTCAACGAACCACCTTTATAGTTTGAGATCAGTTTTTTTGCAGCTCTTATAGCATCTTTTTCTGCTGTGTTATTAGGGAAAATCATGTAGGTGCCATTTTTAAATAAGAGCCAATTTTTTCTGTCTGGATTAATCCCAAGTTGCACATTAAAAATAAGAGGTTTGTAATTGTCTGGTTTCTTATTGGCTACTTTAGGTTTTTTCTTAATCGGCTTGGGTATTTCTTTAACTACGGGAGGTGGTGGAGGTTCTGGTATAGAATCTACTTCAGGAGCTTCTGGTGGCTCAGGTGTTTTTGGCTTGTCTTTTACACAAGAAACAATCATACACGATAGCAGTACATAGAAAAATAGATTTCTCATTATATAACGTTTAATTAATTATCAATCCAGTTTTTAATCATCGCTTTCCCATCGGGAGTTAATACACTCTCGGGATGAAATTGTACACCACGTACGTCATATACTCTGTGACGTAATCCCATAATCTGCCCCGTTTCATCTATCGCTGTTATCTCTAAGCTTTCAGGAAACCCTTCTTGTGCTACGACCCAAGAATGATATCTTCCTACAGCTATCTGAGAATCAAGCCCTTTGAAAAGTACGGTATCCTCCTTGGTAATATTGATCTGTGTGGCTACTCCATGAAATACCTGGTCTAAGTTGGTAAGCGTGCCGCCAAAAACTTCTCCTATAGCTTGTTGTCCTAGACAAACTCCTAAAATACTTTTGGTAGCTGCATATTTCTTAATGACTTCTTTAAGTAATCCCGCTTCTTCTGGAATACCAGGTCCGGGCGATAATAAAATCTTGGAGTAACCTTCACAATCATCGATATGAAACTGATCATTACGCCTTACGACTACAACACAATCTAGCTCTTCCAGATAATGAACGAGGTTATATACGAAACTATCATAGTTATCTATAACGAGTACTTTTTTCATCTATTTTGTTTTAGTGCATAAACAGATACTAAACTATATCTCTTCTGCAAGTTCTAGTGCTTTTGTCAAGGCTCCTAATTTATTATAAACTTCTTGTAATTCTTTTTCTGGATCACTACCAGATACAACGCCTGCTCCTGCTTGATAATGTAATACATGGTTTTTACTTAAAAAAGATCGGATGATAATGGCGTGATTAAAATTTCCATTAAAATCCATAAAACCGATGGCGCCTCCATAAAAAGTACGATTACGATTTTCATACTTTTCGAGTAATTGCATCGCCATGTGTTTGGGAGCACCGCTTAATGTTCCAGCTGGAAATGTATCTGCTACTACTTGTAATGTACTGGAAGATTCGTGCTTTTGTGCGGTTACTTTACTCACAAGGTGAATGACATGTGAGAAAAACTGTACTTCTCTGTAGGTTTCTACTTGGACGCCATGACCATTCCTAGAAAGGTCATTACGAGCTAGGTCTACAAGCATGACGTGTTCACTATTCTCTTTTTCGTCTACCGCAAGTTCTTTGGCAAGTAGTGCATCTTGCTCATCATTTCCTGTGCGTTTAAACGTTCCTGCAATGGGATGAATTTCAGCTTTGCCTTCACTTACAATAAGTTGTGCTTCTGGAGACGATCCAAATATTTTAAAATCACCGTAGTCAAAATAAAATAAATAAGGAGACGGGTTGACACTTCGCAATGCTCTATATACATTAAATTCATCTCCTTTAAACTGTTGAGAAAATCGTTTACTTGGCACAATTTGGAAAACATCGCCGCGTTGACAGTGTTTTTTGCATGTTTCTACAAGACTTTTGAAATCCTGATCAGAGATATTGGTCTCTGGTGCGCCTTCTCTATTAAAATCATATTCGGCAAAGTTCTTCACTTTTAACAATTGCTCTATTTGCGCAATGTTGTCTTGATCTCCCGTGGTGTGACAAAAGATATAGGCTTCATTATTAAAATGATTAATAGCAATGATATTTTGATATACGGCATAATACATATCCGGAATGCCTAGGTCATGTTCTTTTTTAGTGATTTCTAAATCTTCAAAATAATGCACGGCATCATAAGACATATATCCAAATAGGCCATTATGTATAAATTTAAAATCGGAAGATTGGGAGGAGAACGCTTTCGCGAAAGCGCCTAAAATATCAACCACATCGGTATCTGAAGTCATTTTTTGAGACGTCGTATTCCCGTCAGGAAACTGTTGCACAATCTCATCACGATCTACTTTTATAGAGGCGATAGGATTACAACAGATGTAACTAAAACTATTATCATTGGCATGGTAGTCACTACTCTCTAATAGTAGACTATTAGGAAAGCGATCCCGCAAACGCAAGTACACAGACACTGGGGTAATGGTGTCTGCAAGTAATTTTTTTGAGTATGTTTTTAATACGTATGACATGGTGTATGCTTTTGTAAAACGATTTTCTTTAAAACTAAAAAAGCCTGTCGTAAGACAGGCTTTTAATATATTTAAATACATAGGAGCTTCCTTACGACAACTGTTGTTTCGTATTCCACCACCAAGTATGTACTGTATTATTTCTCATTGTGAGTGTAAATATAGGAAGCTGTTTTAAATAAAAAAAGCCCTGTTACTAAATTTTTTAAAAATAGTAACAAGGCATATCTTTTTAAAACGCTGTATTAGAATGTTAAACTTACAGCAAGCTCGAAATTATCATTGATCGCTTTGTCTTTTAAACCATCAAAGAAGCTTCCTGAACCGTAAGTGATACCATATTTTGTACGATCTATGTTAAGGGTAGTAGATGCGGTATTTCCATTAATACTCATACGAATCTTCATAGGTTGTGTAATTCCTTTAATCGTCATATTTCCTAATACACTATATCCATCTCCGCTTTGAGCAACTTCAGTGATCGTAAATGTAGCCGTAGGGAAATTGTTAATTCCAAAAAACTCATCCGTTTTTAAATGGCCTTCTAATTTTTCTTTTCCTTTTCCAGCCTCTAAGTCTGTTACTTGTAATGAGGTCATATTTACTGTAAAACTACCACCTACAAGGTTGTTACCTTCCATGATAAGTGTTCCTTCTTGTAAGTCAATAGTACCTGTATGTGACCCAGTTACTTTTTTTCCAACCCATGTAATGGTTGCGTCTTTTACTTTTACTTCTTTTTTTACTGGGTTTGTTGCAAATGCTCCTGTTACGATAAGCGCTAAAATTGCTGTAAATAATCTAGTTTTCATTTTTTGTGTTTATAATGTTTATTTTCTGAGTTTGTTGAGTAGTTTATTGAGCAACTCAAGCTCATTGTCGTTTAATTGTGCTGTAACTTTCTTTTCAGCGGTATTTATAATAGGATCTATTGTATGTAAAAGCGCTAGTCCTTTTTGAGTAATGGTAATTTCTACCTTTCTTCTATTAGAAGGACAGATGGTGCGATCTGTATATCCTTTGGTAATCAGTTTATCTACAAGTCGAGTGGTATTACTGGTTTTTGAAACCATACGTGAGTTAATCGTAGAGAGGTTTGCAGGTTGATTCTGTTGCCCTCTTAGAATCCGTAATACATTAAATTGTTGTAATGATATATCAAAAGGCTTTATAGTTTCTATAAGAATATCATTAGCCCAGTTTGCTGAATACAAAAGATTAATAGTCAGCTTTCGCGAAAGCGGTAACGTTCTAGCTTGTATTGTCTCTTCTATTGTCATTACAATTGTTGTATGTACAAATGTAATGCATTCTTTCATTCTATTTGGAGATTTCGGCAATTTTTTAAAAATTTTAAAAATAAAGAGAAATTCACAACACTATTTTAACGTATAAATCCCAAAGTTTGTTAATAGCTAACACAGAACCAAAATCATACGATACTTTTGTATCGATGAAATTTTACGCATTCATAGGTCTAGTCTTTTTAGTAAGCTGTAAGGGTGAAAACCAAGTGATCGTTTCTTCTGTTAATATAGAAGAAGAAACTCCCTTTGTTACAGTAGATTATGAAGGTTTAGAATCTTATTTAAAGGAATCGGACGCTGCTGTTCACGTAGTAAATTTTTGGGCTACTTGGTGTAAACCTTGTATAAAAGAATTGCCTTATTTTGAGACGATAAGAGAAAAATATAGCAATGAAAGTGTAAAAGTTATTTTAGTGAGCTTAGATTTTCCAGATCAAAAAGAACGTTTAACTCATTTTATAGAAAAACGCAATATTCAATCAGAAGTAGTATTTTTAGACGATGGAGATGCTAACAGTTGGATACCTAAAGTAGATGTTAGTTGGACGGGAGCTATTCCTGTAACGATTATATATACTGATGAAAAGCGTTCTTTTTATGAAAGATCTTTTACATATAAAGAACTAGAAGAAGAACTTAAATTATTTTTATGAAAACATTAAAAATCTTAACGGCTGTTGCTTTTGTTGTGATTTTATCTGCTTTTGTTGTAAAAACAGTGAATCCAAATAAAGTAGGCGGAAACGGATATGGAATAGGGGACATGGCAGAAGATATTCACTTAAAGAATATCGATGGTGAGTTTGTTTCTTTTTCTGATTATACAAATGCAAAAGGTTTTATTGTCATTTTCACATGTAATACCTGTCCTTTCTCAGTCGCTAATGAAGACCGTATTATTGCACTAGATACAAAGTACAAGAATGTAGGATATCCTGTTATCGCAATCAATCCTAATAACCCAGAAGCAAAACCAGGGGATAGTTTTGAGAAGATGAAACAAAGAGCTAAGAAAAAAGGATTTACATTCCCATATCTTATTGATGAAGGTCAAAAAGTGTTTCCTGCCTATGGAGCTACAAAAACACCTCATGTCTACTTACTTCAAAAGACAGCTAAAGGAAATGAGGTAAAATATATAGGTGCTATAGATGATAATTCTAGAAGTGCTAATGCTGTAAAAGTAAAATATCTTGAAGATGCAGTAGATGCATTACTTTCTGGTAAAACAATTGAAATTACAGAGACAAAAGCAATAGGCTGTTCTATAAAAGCATAGTCTTATATTCTACTATATAAAATAGTTAAAAAATCGAAACCGGATAGGTTTCGATTTTTTGTTTAGCCCTACTTTATTTTATTAAATTTGCAAGAAATTATAGGTGTTTATGATCTTAGAACAGATGTATACAAAATGTTTAGCGCAGGGAGCTTATTTTATAAGTTCGCAAGGAGAAGCTATCATTATAGATCCTTTACGAGAAGTGCAACCGTATATTGATCTAGCCAAAGACCATGCGAGTGTGATTAAATATGTGTTTCTAACGCATTTTCATGCAGATTTTGTAAGTGGTCAAGTAGATCTAGCAAAAGCTACAGGAGCTACAGTTGTATTGGGTCCTAATGCAAAAGCAACGTATGATTACCACAGTGCAAAAGATGGAGAGGTTTTTCAAGTAGGTGATCTTCAGATAGAAGTGATTCATACGCCTGGCCATACCATGGAATCTACCTGTTATTTATTGCGAGATGAAGATGGAAAAGAACAAGCACTTTTTACAGGCGACACTTTGTTTATTGGAGATGTAGGGCGACCAGATCTTGCAGCAAAATCTGATCTTACTACAGAAGATCTAGCAGGTCATCTTTACGATAGTTTGCATAATCGTATAATGCCATTACCTAATGATATTACCATATACCCTGCACATGGGTCGGGTTCTGCTTGTGGTAAAAATATGAGTAGTCAGACAAGTGACACGTTAGGAAATCAAAAAGAAACCAACTACGCTTTTAAATTACAAAAACAAGATTTTATAAAAGAACTAATTACAGGATTGAGTGCGCCACCTAGTTATTTCCCAGAAAATGTAGCTATGAATAAACGTGTCAATACAGACTTTGATACGATCATACAAAGAGGAACAGCGGCACTTTCTGTACAAGAATTTGAAACATTAGCGCTTCAAGATGATGTATTAGTATTGGATACAAGGAGTGTTTCCGCTTTCGCGAAAGCGTCTCTACAACAAGCCTGGTTTATAGGGTTGAACGGTCAGTTTGCTCCATGGGTAGGCGCAGTTGTTAAAGATGTCAATCAGAAAATCATAGTCATTGCAGACGAAGGAAAAGAAGAAGAAGTAGCTACACGTCTTTCAAGAGTAGGCTATGACCATAGCTTAGGATATCTTAAAGGAGGTGTAGAGACTTGGATGGAACAAGGAAAAGAAGTGGTAGAAACACAGGAAGTTACAGCGCAGGAATTTATAGATGGACTATTAAACGGGAGTATCACATATCCTGTAGATGTGCGTAAAAATGGTGAGTTTGCCACAAGTCATGTAGAAGGAATACAGCATTTATCGCTAGATGAAGTCCATGCCAATAGTAAGGAGTTAGATCCAGCAAAGACGTATCATGTACATTGTGCAGGAGGGTATAGATCTTTAATATATACATCTATCGCTCGTTCAAAAGGAATAGATATGGTAAATGTACTAGGCGGATATGGAGCCATCAAAGAAACAGAATTAGGAACTATTAAATTAACAACATGAAAGACATAACAGTACAAGAGTGGAAATCACTTATAGCAACCGATGATAATGCGGTTATTCTAGATGTGCGAACACAAGACGAAGTAGATGAAGGAGCGTTAGAAAATTCACATCACATAGATATATTTATGGGACAAGGATTTATAGATGAAGTGAAAAAATTAGATCCTGAAAAAAAATATTATATTTATTGTCGTTCAGGAAACCGTAGTGGACAAGCGTGTGCTATTTTGGGGCAACTTGGCTTTGAAACCACCTATAATATGCTAGGGGGTTATACCGCCTGGGTAGAAGATTAATATGATGCGTTTTATTTTATCCTTATGTCTTGTTGTTGCCTTTATCTCTTGTAAAGAAAAATCAACAACACCTCGTGTAGAAATCATTTCTGTTCAAGAGATGAAAGATGTGCTGCAAGAAGAATCTGTGCAACTCATCGATTTACGTACGCGTAATGAATATGCTACAAATCATATTAAGAACGCAAAGAACATCGTGTATCAAGGAGATGATTGGGAAGATCAAGTAGCAAAACTTGATAAAGAGAAACCTGTTTATGTATATTGTCAAAAAGGAGGCAGAAGTGCCAAATGTGCTTCTTTACTAGAAGAAGCTGGTTTTGAGAAAGTATATGATTTAAATGGAGGTATCTCTCAATGGATGGCAGAAGGTAATACTGTAGAATAGCTACATTATTATTATTATATAAAAGAAATTAGAAAATGTATACTAAAAAAGCGTGCTGTTAAGCACGCTTTTTTTATTCTAAGAGAGGCAATACTACGAAGCTTGCCTCGCTAGTAATTATTTAAAAGTGTCAACCTGTCTTAGGACGACTCCATCATAATTAAAGAATTATTCGATAAACCTCAAATTAAACGAATGAACATTACCATTGAATGGAGAGTAGTTAAGTACTAATTCAAATCTTCCAATACAAGATAAAACATTTCCTTCTGTTGAACCTAATAGATAAAAATTAGGAGGGAAGTTATTATCTGCAGATACAGGACCATTTCCAAAAGCTAATCCATCTTCATTTACGGCAATAACGTTTCCAGTGTCATCGAGTGTAATTATTAATGGATCACTACCTTCTATTGGAAATTCACCTTCAAGGATAGTAACTTGATTTTCTCCGGGGCCTAATTCAATAGTTCTTGTAGTAGTTGTATCTCCAAAGAAATCCCCAAAATCAGATTGTGTAATTTCATAAAGACCTTCTGGAATTTCTGAATATACAAAAGGACAGTTTATTCCAACAGAGAGTGTTGTGTTTACATTAGATCCTGTAACAAAGCCATCTTGAGGTACGATTTCTAATATGATTGTTTCTGGATCTGTTACATTGCCCACTACATCTTGAATAGTAACTGTCGTACTTCCGAAAAATTCGTTAGGCGGAATAGTAATAGCCATAGAGGAGATGCTGTAAAAGCTAGGGTCTAGCGTGGATAAATTACTTATCGTAAAATTGATAGTTCTTTCAGAATCAGATAGGGTAGTACTATTTATCTGTACCTCAAAATCTTGTGTTTCATCAATTTGAATAGAAAGGTCTTGGATTGAATTGCTAAAACCGATAAGTGTTTGATCAACTCCAGATCCAAATTCGGAGTCATCATCACAAGATATAAATGTGATGATACTTAATGTTACTAATAGTAAATATTTAAATTTTTTCATTTTCATTTTTTTTAGTATCCAGTATTTTGAACATAATTAGAATTTGCATTGATTTCAGCAATAGGTATTGGAAGTTGAAATCTAAAATCTCCAGCAGTAAGTGTAAATACTTCAGCTGGCGTTCCAGTGCCATCTCTTAAGTCTCCAAATGAAGATCTTTCAATAGATTCCCCTCTACGTTTTAAATCAAAGAAGCGATGTCCTTCAAAGGCTAATTCTACTCTTCGCTCAAATTGTATAGCATCTTCAAGTGCTTGTCCAGCTTCTGTTCCTGGTGTAAATGGTGCGTACCTCAATGCTCTTAATTCATCAAGTGTCGTAAGGGCTTGCCCTTCAAGACCTAATTCAAACTGTGCTTCTGCTTTATTAAGTAATACTTCAGCAGCTCTCATAACTTTAATGTCAAGTCTTCCGTTTACTTGTCCAGCTTCTCCTAAGAATTTCTTTATTCCATTATGTTCTGCATCTCCATTAGCACTGTCAAATTGGATAACATCTTTTCTGGCATCATTATCACTAATGCTATTGAAGAATTCAAAATCTACAGCGTATTCAGAAATTGTATTAGTAATTTCTCCAGCTTCTAGACTACCCTGACTATAAATAACACCTACATTATTAAAATTAGCTTCTGGACCCGCCGTATTTACAGAGAGCTCTATGACAATACCGTCATTAGAGGCATCAATATAAATATTAGGAAGCTCTTCTTGAGTTGCAAGTGATGTAGTTACTTCATTTGAAGCATCTATAGCATTTTGGTATTGTCCTAAATAAAGATATACTCTTGATAGTAATGCGAACACCCCATTACGAGTTAATCTTCCTTCAGAATTTGATTCTGAAATCAATGTACTAGCAGCAAGAAGGTCTTCTAGGATTTCTTCGTAATTTGAACCTATAGATTCTCTTTCAGGAAAAATAGGAGCAGGCTCTTCAAAATTCACATCACCGTCTTCTACTTTAATATAAGAAATACCTAAGGCATTAACTGCGTCACTAGATTGAGTAGGAATAGGTCCATATACTCGTGCTAAGTCAAAATGCGCAAGTGCTCTTCCAGCTAATACTTGTCCTAAAATATTGTCTCTTGTTTCTCCAGCGTCTAATTTATCTATTTGAGAAACAACAATATTTGAAATATTGATAGCATTATATGCTTGACTAAAGTATAAGCCTATAGCACCGCCAGTGGCTGCGGTATATTGATAATCGTAATATACTTCATTAGATCTTCTGCCAGTTGTTACTAAAACAGCATTGTCAGACATAATATCTGGGATTCCTTGCAAAGCAAATCCTGGTGCTGAATAATAACCAAATAATTGATTGTACATACCATCTACAGCTGTTTGAAATTCTGTAGGTCCTTGTAAAAAATCTACAGGGTTAACTGAAGTAAATGGTTCTAAACTGTCTATTTCATCACTACATGAGTATGTCATTCCCAGTAATAGTGCTGATACTATTGTTAATTTTATTTTTTTCATTTTTGTTTTCTTTATTGTTATTTAAAACCCTATTTCTACACCAAACGTATACGAACGTGTTTGTGGATAACTGAATAAATTAAAAGCTCCAGTTACAAATCCTGCTGCACCTGGTGCTGAAGTTTCCGCTGAACCAATTCCTACTTCTGGATCTCCTTCAAAACTAGTTACAGTCAATATATTTTGCCCTGTTCCATAGATTCTCAAAGAACTAATAAATAATTTTTCAGTAAAAGTGCTTGGAAGATTATAAGCTAGCGTTAATGATCTTAAGCGTAAGAAATCTCCTTTTTCAAGGAATCTAGTTGATGTTTGATCTGCTGTAGCTTGAAATAATGGGCTTGGAAGAACATCAGTGTCTCCTGGTTGTCTCCAGAAATTCAATGCTTCTGTTCTTAAGTTAGAATCTATGTTTCCAATAGCTACACCAGCTTGTCTCTGAAAATTAACAATATAGTTTCCAGCTTGGAAAGTCCAATCTGAACGTAAACTAAAACCTTTCCAACTTACATTAGTATAAAAACCTCCTTGAATATCCGGTGCAGGTGACTTGCCTTCTAAAAGTGTTTGGAAGTCAGCACTGAAATTATCAGTAATTGCGTCGTTTTGATCAAGATATAGCGGAGCTCCATTTGCTGGATTAACGCCAGCATATCTAGGTAAGAAAAATGTGTTTAGCTCTTCGCCTTCTCTTAAAATAGTATTCCCATTAATAATATCTGCCCCGTCAAGAAGTGATATTACTTCGTTGTTTAATTGGAATGAGATATTACCACCTACAGAAAATCTTAAATCACTATTTTTTATAACATCATAATTTAGGGAAACTTCTAGTCCTTGATTTTCAATTTCTCCTACGTTTGTTGTTACAGAATTGTCGAGATCTCCTTGTGTTAGAGAAAGGGGTCTAGGTAATAAAAGTTCATCAGAGTTTCTTTGGTAAAAATCGACAACTCCATTTAGACGATTGTTAAATAAGCCCCATTCAACACCTATGTCAAATGTTCTCTGCGCTTCCCATTGGATATCAGGATTTCCTAATCCAAAAGGAATTAATGCTGCATTTCCATTAAATGTACTAAAGCCTGCAAGGTTCAAAAATTGAAAATCCCCAATTGCTTGATTACCCGCTGTTCCTAATGAAGCTCTTAATTTTAAATTACTTATAGTGCTATTGTCTGCAAGGAAATCTTCATTTGAGATGTTCCAAGCTACACTACCGCTCCAAAAATACCCTTCTTGATTATTTGGACCAAACCTAGTAGATGTATCTCTACGTATACTTCCAGATGCAACATATTTCCTGTTGTAATCATAGGTTAGAAATAAACCTTGAGAAAATAGTCTATTCCTAACTTCATTAGAACCCGCAGTCTGAGCTTCTGTAGCAACATCTTGAAATGGGATGTCTGGTGAAGGGAAACCCCTACTAGTAGAAAATTGGCTAGTAAAAACACGTTCAATATATTCTAAAAGGAAATCTGCTTGAAGATTATGTACTCCATTAAATGTATCTTCGTAGCTTAACGTATTAGTTACATTATAGCGTAAATCAATAGAGGCGTTATCTGTTTGGGTTCCAGGAAAATTAGCATCTCCTATAAATCCTTGAAGGACACCACCAGGTAGCGATCTGTTTGTCCTATTGAACCTATTGGATGTAGCTCCTACTAAGAAATTGTTAGAAAATTTGTCAGAGAGTTTGATACCTGCTCCTAGGCTACCAATGATTAAGAAATTTCTGTTGTCTTCTGGTTCTGTTTGAAGAGCTCTGGCAACAGGAAATCCAGTAGATGTAGGATTAAATACATTTTCACCATTATCATCAGTTACGATAGTACCGTCGTCATCTCTTAAAAATAGAGGATCGTATGGATTGTAATCATATAAAGCTCTAAATGAGTTTTGTACATTATTTCTATCTCTAGGTAAATCTGATGTATTTCGAGATAAAGAGATGTTTGTAGTTACTTTTAGCCATTCTTTAGCTTGATATGAGGTGTTTAAACGTAGTGATGTTCTTTCAAAACCATCAATACGATCTATAATACCTGTATTCTTACTATAAGCAAGAGATAAGAAATAGTTTAGCTTTTCATCCCCTCCTGAAATAGAAAGGCTGTTATTTTGAATGAAGCCTTGTCTTAGTAATTCTTCTTCCCAATTTGTATCTAATGCTATAAGATTTGCTAGCTCTTCTGGTGTAGATGTCGCTCCAGGTAAACTCTGTGCAGCAGCTACTCCTAACTCAGCAAATTGTCTTTCAATATCAAGTTTTCCTCTTGCATCTAAAAGGTCAAATGGGTCAGGAGTTCGTTGAGAAAAACCTATAGAAGAATTAAAACTAATTTTAGCTTCTCCACTTTTCCCCTTTTTGGTTGTAATTATAACAACCCCATTAGCTCCACGAGAACCATATAAACTTACCGTAGCGGCATCTTTTAGAATAGAAAAAGTTTCGATATCATTTGGGTTAATGTTGTTTACGTCATTAGCGTCAATTGGAACCCCATCTACAACGTATAAAGGGGTGGTCGAAGCACTCAAAGATCCAATACCACGTATTTGAACAAATGCAGTTTGCCCAGGTCGTCCATTTGCTCCTACAACTTGCACTCCAGCGGCTTTACCTTGCAGTGCGTTGTCTAAACTGGTAGAAGGAACCAAGTTTTCTATATCCTTACCAGTAACAGTAGATATAGCTGATGTCGATAACTCTTTGGTTCTACTACCAAAACCAATAATTACGATTTCGTCGAGCGTGTTGTCCGCCTCTAAAGTGATAGTGATAGAAGTTTGATTACCTATAGGTACTTCTACATTTTTAAACCCTACATAACTAACAACTATAATGTCAGTAGCGTTTATATTAGATAAGGAGAACTTACCATCAAAATCTGTTTGTGTACCATTGGACGTGCCTTTTACTAAAACATTAGCTCCTGGTAAAGGACCTTCAGCTTCGAAGACTGTTCCTGATACTGTTTTCTGTTGTGAAAAAGCAGTTTGAACTGCAAACACTAGAAATAGTGTTAACACTAGGCATAAATTTTTTTTCATTTTTTCAAGTATTTTTTATTGCTAAATATTCACCCTTTATTAGTGTTTTGGTGAATTGTCTCTAAATGAAATAGTTTTTTATTGAAGCATTTTTTGTTGAAGTGTTGAATTACTTTGCATTCAGTTTATGAATAGCTTCTAGTGACTTAATTTTACTTTATGTAATTCTTTTAAAATGCGTGTCGGGTCATTATTTATTGTCCGCAATGGATTAAAATAGTAAGAAGGTGCTGCCCGATATATTTCTATTTCTATTTAAATTTTGCTTTTTTATGGCAGTGTGTAGATAATGCCGATAAAGCTTTACCATTATGTTAATTTTAACATAACGGGAAGAGGAAGTGTTCCTTAAAAATGAATGGAGAGAAGAGGTATTGTTTAAAAACGAATAGCGAGAAAGTAGTATTGCTTAAAAACGAATGGCAAGTTGAAAATGAAGCTTAGTATTTGCAAAACGGAATACTTGATTTTCTGCTTTCCCATTGGCAAGATTTATGTTGAAAATCCCTGCCTTTGTCCGTAATCCAGCACCTAAGCCAAAGCTTACTAATTTTTCTTTTTGATCCGTAATTTCATTTTCAAAATATGCAAGATCTATAATGCTATGTACATAGATGCTGGAGTTTAATACGTATCTATATTCTGTGTTTAATGTGCTCACAAGGTTTGCAAAAATACTATTCTCTTCAAAACCTCTTATGCTTGTAATCCCCCCGAAACGATATAATTCATTGGTTAGATAAGTATCAGATAGGAGAATTTGTGTTTTGTTTTTAAGATAAATCTGATTGGTTTCATTAAGCTTAAATATATGACTTGCCGTTGCATTTATATTTATCTGATTTTCTTTAATGTTGTTAGAAGTTCTATCTCCAATTTCCCCATCAATAATGAATTGGCTTTTGATTGGAAAGAAAAAGTCCGACTGTAATTTTGAGTATGTAAAACTACCCAAAACTCTTTGCTGCGTATAATCTTCTATGATTTCATTAGTCGTATCTACAGATTCAATAAGATCTTCAGACTGCTTTGATTTATACCCTAAAGAAACCGTATTGTTGGCATTGATTTGATAAAAGAGACTCACCTCTTGGCTATTCTCAGAAAAAGTGCTGTCTCGTCTAAATAAAGATAATTGCGTTTCAACGCCCAGCGGACTTCTAAATAAGTATGGCAATGTAGCTTTTACGTTTAATTGTGTCTGATCATCACCATCGCTTTTATAATTCAATAATAACGTTTCTCCATAATTAAGATTATTAGTAAGTATAAGGTCTATGTAGCCGTCCAGTTGGAGCTTATTGGTTTCTTCATTTGTTGCAAATCCTAAAAAACCATCAAAACGATTATTGATTTTTCGTTCTAAATAAAAATAAATGGTCGTGCTGTCTTTTGTGAATAGTACCTGAGGATCTTTCTTTGAAGTAATGAAACTAAGATTGTTTAATCGTTCATTTTGCTCTAATAATTCTTTTTGATTAAATATTTTTCCTTCTCTTATTCTCGCATAATGTTTTATAAAACCTCTTGGTGCTTTTTCGTATCCATTTATAATGATGCGATTTGCATAGCGATTCAAATCTTGTTCTACAGATAGTATTCCTGTAAGTGTATTTGTGTTGTTTTTGGAGAGTGATTTTATTTGAAAGCTTGTAAAAGGATTTCCGCTGTTTGCAGCAATAGTGGTTAGATTTTCTAATACCGCTTTCGCGAAAGCGGTTTCCATAAGAATGCTATCGTTCTTTACAGAGATATCTGCTTTTTTAAGATAATCTTTAATGGATGGCTCTTGCCCAATGTAAATCTTGACATATTTATAGTGCTTTCCTAAATCCATTCTGGAGGAATAAGAAGAATCATTGACTTTATTCCTTTTTTCGGTAATGTCTATATACCCTAATTGAGATAAAGTGATTTTTAGACTATCTATAGTCTTGTATAATGGTGTTAGTTCTTTAAAAACTGTTGGATACCCTATGCTGTCAATTATTTTTGTTTCTATAGGAGATTCTCCTTTTATAGTGAGGGTAAGTTTTGCTTCTTGAGCTGTGCAATAAGAAATACTACTTATGTATAAAGAAAAAAGGATGTAAATAAAACGTCTCAATCAGGTTTAGTTTTTAATGTAAATCTAACGGTTTTTGAAAGTAAAAAGTGTTTTAAGAGGTATTTAATAAGAAACCCTTTTAAAATAAGTAGGTTAATATTTGAATACTCTTAAAATAGTTGTACTTTTGCAAGCCCTTAAATGAGGGATAGTTAAATTTTAACAAATTTTAGGTAGAAAGAAATTATGCCAACAATTTCACAATTAGTACGAAAAGGAAGAGTCAAAATAACTAAGAAGAGTAAATCGGCTGCTTTAGATTCGTGCCCACAACGCCGCGGCGTATGTACTCGTGTTTACACGACTACACCTAAGAAACCAAACTCGGCAATGCGTAAAGTTGCGCGTGTCCGTTTAACAAATGGTAAAGAGGTGAATGCATACATCGGTGGTGAAGGACACAATCTTCAGGAGCACTCGATAGTATTAGTTAGAGGCGGAAGGGTAAAAGATTTGCCAGGAGTTAGATATCATATTGTACGTGGAGCCTTAGACACCGCTGGTGTTGCAGGAAGAACGCAATCGAGATCTAAGTACGGTGCAAAACGCCCAAAAAAGTAAATCATCAACACTTTTAAAGAGAAGAAATGAGAAAAAGACAGGCCAAGAAGAGACCACTTTTGCCAGATCCACGCTTTAACGATCAGTTAGTAACTCGATTTGTTAACATGATGATGTGGGACGGTAAAAAATCGGTAGCTTTTAAAGTTTTTTACGATGCAATTGATATCGTAGAAGAAAAGAAAACAGACGAGGAGAAATCTGCACTTGAAATGTGGAAAGAAGCATTATCTAATGTAATGCCACACGTAGAAGTGCGTAGTCGTCGAGTAGGAGGGGCAACTTTCCAAATCCCTATGCAAATCCGTCCAGATCGTAAGATCTCAACAGCTATGAAATGGTTGATCGGATTCGCAAGAAAAAGAAACGAAAAGTCAATGGCTTCTAAACTTGCTGCAGAAATTCTTGCTGCTGCAAAAGAAGAAGGTGCGGCTGTTAAAAAGCGTACTGATACGCATAAAATGGCAGAAGCAAACAAGGCGTTCTCACACTTTAGATTCTAAGAAATGGCAAGAGATTTAAGATTCACTAGAAATATAGGTATTGCTGCTCACATTGATGCAGGAAAAACTACTACTACTGAACGTATTCTTTATTATACAGGTGTAAGTCATAAAATTGGAGAGGTGCATGATGGTGCTGCTACAATGGATTGGATGGAGCAAGAACAAGAGCGTGGTATCACGATTACTTCTGCTGCAACTACATGTACGTGGAAATTTCCTTTGGAAAATGCTGAAGAGCTTCCTGATACAAAAGATTACCATTTTAATATTATTGATACTCCAGGTCACGTTGATTTTACTGTAGAGGTGAATCGTTCATTACGTGTGCTTGATGGATTAGTATTCTTGTTTAGTGCTGTTGATGGTGTTGAGCCTCAATCAGAAACTAACTGGAGACTAGCAGATAATTACAAAGTGCCACGTATTGGTTTTGTAAATAAAATGGACCGTCAAGGGTCTAATTTCCTTGAAGTGTGTAAGCAGGTTAAGGAGATGTTAGGTTCTAATGCAGTACCTATTGTATTAAATATCGGTGACGAAGAAGATTTTAAAGGAATCGTTGATTTGGTAAAGAATCGTGCTATTGTATGGCATGAAGAAGGAATGGGTGCAACATTTGATGTTGTTGATATTCCTGAAGATCTTAAAGAAGAAGCAAGAATTCTTCGTGGTAAACTTATTGAAGAAGTTGCTGCGTATGATGAGGATTTGCTTGAGAAATATATGGAAGATGAAGATTCTATTACAGAAGAAGAAGTGCATGCTGCGCTTCGTGCTGCTGTAATGGATATGTCTATCATTCCTATGATCTGTGGATCTGCATTTAAGAATAAAGGAGTTCAGTTTCTTCTTGATGCAGTATGTCGTTACTTACCTTCTCCTATGGATAAAGAAGGTATCGTAGGGATGAACCCAGATACAGAAAAAGAAGAATTACGTAAGCCAGATGTAAAAGAGCCGTTTGCTGCTTTAGCATTTAAAATTGCTACAGATCCTTTTGTTGGACGTTTAGCATTTTTTAGAGCGTACTCAGGTCGTTTAGACGCTGGATCATACGTATTGAATAATCGTTCTGGTAAAAAAGAGCGTATCTCTCGTATCTATCAAATGCATGCTAACAAGCAAAAAGCAATTGATTATATAGAGGCTGGAGATATTGGAGCTGCTGTTGGATTTAAATCTATCAAAACAGGAGATACACTTACAGACGAAAAGCACCCTATAGTTTTAGAATCTATGGACTTCCCTGATCCAGTAATTGGAATCGCGGTTGAGCCAAAGACGAAGGCAGATGTTGATAAACTAGGAATTGGTTTAGGAAAGTTAGCAGAAGAAGATCCTACTTTTACAGTACGTTCTGATGAAGCTTCAGGACAGACTATTATATCTGGAATGGGTGAACTTCACTTAGACGTGATTGTGGATCGTTTAAGACGTGAATTTAAAGTAGAAGTAAATCAAGGACAGCCACAGGTTGAGTACAAAGAAGCTATTACTGCAGCAGCAGAACATAGAGAAACGTACAAAAAGCAATCTGGTGGACGTGGTAAATTTGCTGATATTGTATTTACAATTGAGCCAGCTGCAGAAGGTTTTGTAGGTCTTGAGTTTGTAAACAAGATTAAAGGTGGAAACGTACCAAAAGAATTTGTTCCTTCTATTGAGAAAGGTTTCAAAATGGCAATGGTAAACGGACCTTTAGCAGGTTATGAAGTAGATGCTATTAAAGTAACATTAACAGATGGATCTTACCATGATGTGGATTCTGATCAATTATCATTTGAACTTGCAGCTAAATTAGGTTTTAAAAATTCAGCTAAAGCTGCGAAAGCAGTGATTATGGAGCCTATTATGAAGCTAGAAGTGATTACTCCTGAAGAAAACATGGGAGATATCGTAGGAGATCTTAACCGTCGCCGTGGTCAAATGAGTGATATGGGTGATCGTGCTGGCGCAAAAACTGTAAAAGCAACCGTGCCTCTTTCAGAAATGTTTGGATATGTAACTACATTAAGAACATTGTCTTCTGGTCGTGCAACATCAACAATGGAATTTTCTCATTATGCTGAGACTCCTTCTAATATTTCTGAAGAAGTAATTGCAGCATCTAAAGGAACAAATTAATACTAAGGATATGAGTCAGAAAATAAGAATCAAATTAAAGTCTTACGACCACAACTTAGTAGATAAGTCTGCTGAGAAAATTGTAAAGACAGTAAAAACGACAGGTGCTGTAGTAACTGGACCAATTCCACTTCCTACACATAAGAAAATTTTTACAGTACTACGTTCTCCACACGTAAACAAGAAATCTCGTGAGCAGTTTGAGCTTAGCTCTTACAAGCGTTTACTAGATATCTATAGTTCATCTTCAAAAACGATTGATGCGTTAATGAAGTTAGAATTACCTAGTGGAGTTGAAGTAGAGATAAAAGTGTGATAGGTTAAGTACGCTTTCGCGAAAGCATACTTATCTCTATAAAATGTCCTGAGCTGCGAGCAAAGGAAAAACGGAAAAATACATTCAGGGTTGAAGGTATTTGACCCTGTTTTTTTTGAATAGAATTTTTAATAATTAATATAAATAAATATGTCTGGGTTAATCGGAAAAAAAGTAGGTATGACCAGCATCTTTGACGAAAATGGAAAGAATATGCCATGTACAGTCATTGAGGTAGGTCCCTGCATAGTTACCCAAGTCAGAACCACAGAAACTGACGGGTATGAAGCCCTTCAACTTGGTTTCGATGACGCAAAAAAGACAAACAAAGCTGCTAGCGGTCACGCTAAAAAAGCAGGTACGGTTGTTAAGCGTAAAGTTGTCGAGTTTCAAGGATTTGAAGGAGAGTTTAAATTAGGAGATGCGATCACTGTAGATCACTTTGAAGAAGGTGAATTTGTAGATGTAGCTGGAACATCAAAAGGTAAAGGTTTTCAAGGGGTTGTTAAACGTCACGGTTTTGCCGGGGTGGGACAAGCAACTCACGGTCAACATAACCGTTTGAGAGCTCCAGGTTCTATAGGTGCTGCTTCTTATCCTGCACGTGTATTCAAAGGAATGCGTATGGCAGGACGTATGGGAGGCGATCAAGTGAAAGTTCAAAATTTAAGAGTTTTAAAAGTAGTTGCTGATAAGAATCTACTTGTTGTAAAAGGATGTGTTCCTGGTCACAAAAACGCTTATGTAACCATTCAGAAATAATGAAAGTAGCAGTTGTAGATATTAAAGGAAAAGAAACAGGGAGAGAGGCAAACCTTTCTGACGCTGTTTTTGCTATTGAGCCTAATAAACATGCTGTTTACTTAGATGTTAAGCAATATCTTGCAAATCAACGTCAAGGAACTCATAAGGCAAAAGAGAGAGCTGAAATTTCAGGGTCTACTCGTAAGATCAAAAAACAAAAAGGAACTGGTACAGCCCGTGCGGGAAGTATTAAGTCTGGTGTTTTTAGAGGTGGAGGAAGAATGTTTGGTCCTAGACCAAGAAATTATTCGTTCAAACTTAACAAGGGAATGAAAAGATTAGCACGTCGTTCAGCACTTTCTTTAAAGGCTAGCGATAAAGCTATTACAATTGTAGAAGATTTTAATTTTGAAGCTCCAAAGACAAAAGATTTTATAAATGTTCTTAAGGGATTAGGCCTTGAAAATAAAAAATCTTTGATAGTGTTGGGGGAGTCAAATAATAACGTATATTTGTCGTCACGCAATTTAAAGGACTCTGAGGTTATAACAAGTTCAGAATTAAGTACTTATAAGATTATGAATGCTAATAATCTTGTGTTTCTTGAAGGTTCTTTAGAGGGTATTGAGACAAACTTAGCTAAATAGACGTCATGAATATTTTAATAAAACCTGTTATTACGGAAAAAGCTACGATGGATAGTGAGGTTAATAATCGCTATACTTTCGAAGTAAATATGAGAACAAATAAGGTTGAAATTAAGAAAGCGGTTGAGTCTGCTTATGGCGTTTCAGTTGAAAAAGTTCGAACAATGAATGTCCGTCCAGATCGCAAATCTCGTAATACGAAATCTGGGGTTATTACTGGTAAAACAAATGCAATTAAAAAGGCAATTGTACAGTTGGCGGAAGGTGATACAATAGATTTTTATAACAACATTTAATTACTTAAAATGTCAGTAAGAAAACTAAAACCTATCACTCCAGGGCAGCGATTTAGAGTTGTAAATGGTTTCGACCAAATTACAACTGACAAGCCGGAAAAGAGCCTTTTGGCTCCGAGAAAGCGCTCAGGGGGTAGAAACAACACGGGAAAAATGACAGTACGCCAGCTTGGTGGAGGTCATAAACGAAGGTACCGTATTATTGATTTTAAACGTAACAAGGAAGGGATTCCTGCTACAGTAGCTTCAATTCAATACGATCCAAACAGAACAGCATTTATTGCATTGCTTAATTACCAAGATGGTGAAAAGCGTTATGTGATTGCTCAAAACGGTCTTGAAGTAGGGCAAAATCTTTTATCTGGTCCTAATGTGGCTCCAGAAATTGGAAATGCAATGCCTCTTTTAGATATTCCATTAGGTACGATAATTTCTTGTATAGAATTACGTCCAGGACAAGGAGCTGTAATGGCTCGTAGTGCTGGTGCATTCGCTCAGTTAATGGCGCGTGACGGTAAATTTGCGACAATTAAATTACCATCTGGAGAAACAAGATTAATACTTGTTGCTTGTATGGCGACGATTGGAGCTGTTTCAAACAGTGATCACCAATTGTTAGTGTCAGGTAAAGCTGGTAGAAGTCGTTGGTTAGGAAGAAGACCTCGTGTACGTCCAGTAGTAATGAACCCTGTCGATCACCCAATGGGAGGTGGAGAAGGTAAATCGTCTGGAGGTCATCCTCGTAGTAGAAACGGAATTCCTGCAAAAGGATATAGAACACGTTCTAAGACGAAGTCGAGTAATAAATATATTGTAGAACGTAGAAAGAAATAATAAGATATGGCACGTTCATTAAAAAAAGGACCTTACGTTCACTATAAATTAGAAAAGAAAGTTGCTGCAAACGTTGAGGCAAATAAGAAGACTGTCGTTAAGACTTGGTCTAGAGCTTCAATGATTACTCCAGATTTTGTGGGGCAAACAATAGCAGTACATAATGGTCGCCAATTTGTTCCAGTATACGTTACTGAAAACATGGTAGGGCATAAATTAGGAGAATTTTCGCCAACACGTTCTTATAGGGGACATGGTGGTGCGAAAAATAAAGGTAAAAAATAATTGAAGTCATGGGAGTTCGTAAAAGAGAATCAGCAGAAGCGCGCAAGGCAGCCAATAAGCAAATTGCTTTCGCGAAATTGAATAACTGCCCGACTTCACCTCGTAAAATGCGTTTAGTAGCAGATATGATACGTGGCGCAAAGGTGGAGAAAGCACTTCAGTTATTGAAATTTAGTAACAAAGAAGCATCTCGAAAAGTTGAAAAGCTTGTCCTTTCTGCAATTGCAAATTGGGAAGCAAAAAACGAAGACGCAAGTCTTGAGGATGCAGATCTTTTTATTAAAGAGATCAAGGTGGATAGTGGAGCGATGTTAAAAAGACTTCGTCCAGCACCACAGGGTCGTGCACACAGAATAAGAAAACGTAGTAACCACGTAACAGTCGTGCTTGCTGCAAACGATAACACACAAAGCAATTAATTAGATGGGACAGAAGACAAATCCAATCGGAAATCGCCTAGGAATTATCAGAGGATGGGAATCTAACTGGTATGGTGGTAACGACTACGGTGATAAACTTGCCGAAGACGCTAAGATTAGACGTTACATTCACGCTCGTTTAAGTAAAGCTAGTGTGTCACGTGTAATCATTGAGCGTACGCTTAAACTTGTAACCGTTACTATCACTACTGCTAGACCTGGTATTATTATTGGGAAAGGTGGTCAAGAGGTAGACAAGTTAAAAGAAGAGCTTAAGAAGATTACTGAGAAAGAAGTGCAAATTAATATTCACGAAATCA